>JAPHRD010000133.1 GCA_026196225.1 Motiliproteus sp. | reverse complement strand
TCTATCGGTGGCTTGCCTTGAGCTGGTCACCGGCAACTGACGGATCTGGTCCATCATTTAAAATGCTCAAAGCACCATCGATTATCGAGCTCACACTCACCCATGGTGATCAGATTGATCGACAGTGGTTCGAGCGTTTTCCAAGTGCCAATGGATACGCCGTACCTTACGCCTGGGGCACCCTCGGTGTTGTTTACCGCAAGGATCTCATCTCCGAGCCAATTATCAGCTGGCAACAGCTGTTCCAACCCAACAAACAGCTATCCGGCCATATTGGCATGCTCTCGACCCCAAGGGATCTGGTGGGTATGGCACTGAAAGCTCTAGGTAATTCAGCCAACGCAGAGAACAAGCATCAGCTGCGGGAAGCACGGGATTTAATCAAACAACAGGCGCAGCACGTTAGTACTTACAACTACCTCTCAACTCGGGAAAACTCAGAAATTATTCGTGGCAATGTGCGAGCCGCGATGATCTCCAATGGCGATGCCCTTAAACTTCGCCGTATCAATCCCGACCTGGAGTTCGTCCTTCCCGTAGAAGGCGGGAATCTGCGGATCGACTATCTAGCCATCCCCCTGCATGCTAAAAATCCATCCTTGGCGATCCAATTTATTGACTTTATCACTACCGCTGAATATGCCGCCCAACAAGCCAGCTATAGTTTTTACGCCCCTATTCACCAGGCAGCAAGAGGATTGCTCCCCGAACAGTTTTTGAAAGATTCGAAGATTTTCCCGCAAAGCGCCAATCTAAAAAATTCGGAGGTCTATCGGCATAGCTCACCCATGACCATGAAATATAAAAACGAAACTCTGGCACAGATTCATCAATAGGCGGATAAATCAGCGTGAGACTACATACCAAACTGCCATTGATACTTATCCCCCTGATAGTTCTGCCCTTGCTGGTAGTTAACTACCTGGCCTATGACCTCCTAAAAACCAACGCCACCAAAGAAGCCTTTTTTACCGCAAGCAATTTGCTGGATCAGATTCTCGAAAAAAGCGACAACAAACAGACCATTGCCACCGCCAACATGGATCTGTTTTCCAACTACCCGATTCTCAATTTCTACATGCAGGCACAAGACGCCGAGGAGCGCTATGGCTTGATCCAACGTCCCACCATGAAAAAACTGGCGGGAATTCAGAAAGTGTACGCTGATTATCATGAAATTATGGTGGTATTGCCCAATGGCAAGGTCGATCTTTACCTCAGCAGCCGGGATCAGGAAAAACCTAAAAACAGCGCCATGATCCAAGCATTGATCCAAGCCAGTGACAGTCAAAGCAGTGAGACCGGCTATATCCACAACCGCCTCGATGGAACTCTGGAACTCTATGCTACCGCCCCCTTGCTAGGAGCACGGGAGGGCCTTAACAACGACCCTTCCAGTTCCGAGCTCCTTGGTTACCTGGTCGTCACCATCGATACCGAATTTCTGACTCAGCTAATCCAGGAGATGCCCATCGGCCTGAAAGGCGGCCTTTTACTCAGCGACGGTCAGGGTTCCATCATTGCCACTTCCGAAGATCTTGATATCAGCCAGTTAGGGTTTGGCCAACTACAATCCAAGCCAGAGCTACCCTATGCCATCACGTCTCGACAAGATAACCCCGCCGCACATATTCCTCAGCTGGTCACCCTAAACGATGAAAACTACTATGTCGGCAGCAACCGTCTGAGCAACAATCTGTTTGCCCATGTGATAGTTCCAGAACATGAGCTACTTCTGCTGGGTAGTGATATCAGTATCTTGATCGGGCTGGTCACCACCGTTGCTATCTTCGTAGCGGTTCCCCTGCTCATACTCATGCTACGAAAACAGATCCTGATCCCAGTAGAACGACTGAATCATGCTTTCAATCAGTTAGGTGAAGGTGAAGGCGATTCAGTAGTGGAAGTAGAGGCCCTCTACGATGATGAGCTTGGCGAACTTAGCCAGGCTTTCAATGTAATGAGCCAGGACCTTAGCCAATCCAACGCAAAGATCCGTGTGCTCGCCTATAAAGACCCGCTAACGGGTCTACCCAACCGACACATGTTTGGGCTGACCCTGGAAAACATCATGGAGGAGTGCAAAACAGAGGATTGTTCATTGGCGCTGCTGTTTTTGGATCTCGACGATTTCAAGAACGTTAACGATACTCTAGGCCATCAAGCTGGCGATAAAATTCTCAAACAAACTGGAACCATTCTGGAACAGAACCTGCGCGAAGACGACTACATAGGGTTGGCCAACCCAGTTATCTACAACAGCATTGCCCGACTCGGCGGCGATGAGTTTATTATTCTTTTGCCTGGCATCAGCAACCGAGCTGAAATAGATCGAGTCGCTGAACGAATTATTACCGCCATGAATAAGCCTATTTTTGTGGATGGACACGAATTCAATATTGGCGCCAGTATCGGCATTACTATTTACCCTGAAGATGGACTATCAGCCGAAGACCTAATCAAGAATGCCGACATGGCGATGTACGAAGCGAAAAAACAAGGTAAACGTCGCTTTCACTACTTCTCCGAGTCCATCGGATCGGATCAGCTGGCCCGAGTCAAACTTCGCCAAAAGCTGCACAAAGCGGTGGAACAGGGTGCGTTTGAGCTCTATTACCAACCGCAAGTGGACAGTGTCAGCGAGCGAATAGTTTCTGTGGAAGCACTGATTCGCTGGCCGGATGAAGAGCAGGGGATGATCTCGCCTGAGAAATTCATCCCTATTGCTGAAGAAACCGGATTGATTATCCCCATCGGCGAATGGGTATTGGAACGCGCATGCAAACAGCTTAAATCATGGCACGACCAGGGATTGCCCGATATCCGCGTTGCAGTCAATGTGTCCGGCGTACAGCTAAATAAAGCCAACATCCTCACCCAAGTCGACAACGCCCTGCGCTCCAGCCGGATCAGCCCGGAACATCTGCACTTGGAGTTAACAGAGAGCGCCATTCTTAGCGGTCGCGAATTAGCCGTTAAGCTGTTGGACACCTTCCGCTCCCAAGGTATTTCCATCGCACTGGACGACTTCGGAACCGGTTATTCCTCTCTCAGCTACTTGCGGACTCTGCCGATCGATATCCTTAAGGTCGACCGCAGTTTTATCCAGGAAATTCACCACGAGCAAAGCGCTCCGATCTTGTCCTCCATTATCTCAATGGCTCACGCACTGAATATCCGGGTCGTCGCCGAAGGGGTCGAGGAGCAGACTCAGGTTGAATTTATGCGAATGAAGCAGTGCGATATCATCCAAGGCTATTACTACAGCCGGCCGGTTTCAGCAGAACAACTGGGAAAAATTCTGGCGCTGGAGAATGATCATAGTTCGGCAGCACTACCTAGCCAACAGCAACTGTAGCCCTGTCAATACCGCCGGTTGCGGAGCTTAGAATGAGGATCCGACAATATAGCCACCTAGTAATAACAAGGTGGTAAAAAATACTTTACGAAATAGCGATTCTGACAATTTCCGTCGTACCTTTTGCCCCACCACCATGCCAATAATAGCCGGGACCAAGCCCACCAGCGACAACAACCCTAGTTCAACCGACAACATGTCGTTACCTTGAAGCGCAACGGCTAGCGCCAACGTGGAAAGGGTAAACAGCATCCCCATCGCTTGAATCAACATATCCCGCGGTAGACCTATCGCTTGCAAATAGATCACCCCCGGTACCACAAAAGAACCCGTCATGCCGGTCAGCACACCGTTCACCGTTCCCAATAGAGGGCCCATCCAGCTCTCTCGACGAGGAGAAATCTGCACCTTAAAACCCAGCAGATTGATTCCGCCGTAGATCATTAGGAGCGCCCCAAGCAGCGCCGACAGCAAAGACAGGTCGACTCGTGTCAGCGCGCCAGCACCAAACCACACCATTACCGTTGCAGGAACCAGAAATGGCCACAACCGCTTTAAAAGCTCTCGCGTGCGTTCACCGATCAGCGCCTGCCACAGATTAGTAAGAGCCGAGGGAATCAACAGCAGTGCCATTGCCGTAGGCATGTCGATCGCCACAGTAATCAAGGCCAAGGTAACCGTAGGCAGGCCCATACCGGTTACTCCCTTGACTAAACCTGCCAACAGGAAAACGACGGTGATGACCATCAACAGCGACAATTCAGCCATTAAGTAACCTCAAATTTGCTAGAACGGCATTATACCTGCTACCGAGCACTGGTGATGACATGGCGGGAATTATCAGTATTTTGAGGATAACGTAATTAAGAAATAGCCTTAGCGTCGGCTGATCTGATAAACCAGGGGCACTTTGAAGCGCCACTGTTTGCGGCCAATGCCATCTGGGAAAGGGGCAAACTGCTTCACTCGTCGGATAGCCGTTAAACCTGCACGATCCAGGCGATCGAAACCGCTAGTGTCGTCCACCTCTAATTCGACGATGGTTCCATCTGCAGCGATCACCAGTTCGATGCCAACCTCCCCTTGCTGACGCCTTAAACGGGCCATCTTGGGATAAAATTTTTGCTGCTCAATTGCTCGCATAACCCGCTGCCGATATTGCTGCTCCAGCACCTTTAAGTGGTCGGCCTGGACGCTGTTTTGCTGAAGTGCTTCGACTGCTATCTGAGGAGAAACCCGGGGCGCTGGTTTCACAGCAAGCTGCTTCTCTGCGGTTTCTACAATTTTTGGTAGCGGTTTTTCGACGGGAGTCGGCTTTTTCACCACGGGAGGTTTGGGCTTCTTTTTCGTCTCCTTCTTTTTGGCCTCTTCTTTTTTAGATGGTGCTTTAGGTTTTGGCTTAAGCTTTTTCGGTTTAGGCTGCTGTGGCTTAAGATTCTTTGGGATAGGTTCTACTTTCGGCGGTTCCTTTTTTACCGTTTTTTCTACCGGTGGCAGGGGAGCTTCGATTACTGGTTCAGGTTCAACAGCTACAGGCTCAGCTTTAGCAGGCTCTTGCGGTAGCGCCGGCACTGGAGCAGCAGGTTCTTCAACGACAACCTCAGCAACAGGCTGGACCACCTGAGGTTGAATCATCGCCAATGTGATCGGCACGGGTTGTGCTGGCGCGGCAGAAACCGGCTGGTCCCAGTGATACCAGATGTAGCTACCCAGTAGCGCATGAAGCACCACCGATAGTGACATTCCGACAACACGAGGATAGGCCATGATTAGCCCTTCTCCGCCAGGATTGAGACTTTATCCAGGCCATGTTCTTTGAGTAAATCAGCCACAGTTACAAATGCATTGAATGCTGCTGCTTGGTCTACTTTCAATACCATCAGACTATCTTTAGGCAGCACCGCTAATTTATCTGATATTTGATTTTGATCGTACTGGTCACCATCCAGATAGAACTTTCCAGCGGCATCGACGGTGATCGTAATGGCCCGTTCTGAGCTGTAGGTTTCGGTATTATCGGCTTTCGGTAACTCGATGGGGATCTTGCCCTGTGCCACAAAAGTCGCCGTGGTCAAAACGATCGCCAATAGCACCAACATGATATCGATAAAGGGAATGACGTTGATCTGGTCAAAGCGTTTCACAGTTGTTGGCCCTTCCATTCACAGGTAAGCACTTCAACCCGACGCAGCAAACCGTTGTAGAACATAATGGCGGGAATCGCGACCACCAAACCTAATGCCGTGGCTTTTAGCGCTAACGCCAGTCCAACCATAATGGTTTTGACGTCAATCGAACCGCCCTGCCCCATCTCGTTGAAGGTGATCAGAATACCAAGCACTGTCCCCAATAAACCGATATAAGGAGCGTTGGCCCCGACTGAAGAGATCACAGCCAGATGATTGCTCAAAGCGACTTCCAGCTCATGTATATTGGCAAATTGCTTAAGATCCACTGAACGCAAATACAGGTAACGCTCAATGGTAAATCCGAGCATAAGCACACTCATCAGACCCAAAATCCCAAACACAGCGGGGTCCAGATAAATTTTTAACAGTTCCATCACAACTTCCTCGGCACCCAACAAAACCTATTTTGTGGGTTTAAATAGCGGTCAAATTATCAAATGACTAAATGATCGATGCCGTTCTTTAGTAACCAACATCACTTATTCTGAAAGGAATTAAAAGAGAGGCGGGGCGCGTACCAATAGAGATAAGTGCTTTGATTGTGAGGGAGCTAAAACAAGCCCATTTAGCGGGACGATCTCCGTCGCCGTAATTGGAAAATCGCTGGAAGAATTGGGTATTTCAGGCTCGGAATCGAGTGAACCGCAACAGAGTAGACAGTCGGCGACATTGCTATTTAGATGGGAGGAATCCGATCCTGCAACTTCAATGGTGTCAATGCCTGAAAAAGTGCAGACCAAGAGCCACTGGCTGTTGGAATCACCCTGCTGCGCCTGAACCGGAACGCTGATCAGCAACTGCAGCAACAGGCAGACAAGCGCTATCCAAGCCGCCCGACTGGACGAACCTGAAGCATCGATGGATAGCAGCGGCTGTCTAAATAACACGTCTATTGAAACCTGAAATTAAATAAGACGCCGCTAATTATACGAAAGCGAACACTAAATACCCACCACTAAAACTCGCCCCAACTGAGCCTGATCAAGCGGAACAACTCCAATAAAACAACTTATCCTGCTAAAACAACTGCCCCTGACGGCCAGTCAGCTCCGCAAAGGAGTCGTTAAGAAAGGGCAAAACGCCATCGGCAACCGGTTCCAGCTGCTTTTCTAGATAATGCTCGTAATCGATGGCAGACTTCCGGTACTCCAAAGGCTCCGGGCCCTTTACCGTCATTAGATAAGCGACACGGCCGCCAGAGCTATAGCGTTGCGGCAAACCCTGCTCCAAGCGCAGCTGCTCTTCATAGCGAGCGGCTCGCACATGGGGCGGTTGCGACTTAGTGTAAGCGTCTAAGGGCTGGCGCAGCCGTTTATGATAAACAAGTTGGTCATCCAGCTCGCCATTGAGCAGCTTCGCCACAACCTCCTTGACGTAATCGGGATAGGCTTCATCGTTAAAAACCCGTCGATAAAGCTCCTGCTGAAAATGCCGGGCTAAGGGGGTCCAGTCGCTGCGTACCGATTCTAATCCTTTAAAAATCAATTGTGATTGTTGATCCGAATCGACGACCAACCCGGCGTATCGCTTTTTACTGCCTTTATCTGAACCACGAATAGTCGGCATCAAAAAGCGCTGGTAATGGGTTTCGTACTCGATCTCCAAATGGCTATCTAGAGCGAACTCCTCTTGCAAGCGCTGAGTCCACCAGCTGTTCAATTGCTGAGCCAACTGCTGACCAAGAGTATCAATAGACTTATCCGACGGTGGGCTGCTAACCCAAACAAACAGGGAGTCGGTATCGCCATAGATCACCCGATAGCCCTGCTGCTCAATAAAGTCCCGACTCTCGGTAAGAATTTGGTGTCCCCTTAGGGTGATTGAACCAGATAACCGTTGGTCGAAGAAACGACACTGGGGCGAACCCAGCACTCCATAAAACGAATTCATGATGATCTTGATGGCCTGAGACAGCGAGCTGTTTTTTTCCGCTTTGGCGATATCCCGTTGCTGCCAAAGAGACTCCAACAACCCCGGCAAAATATGACGCTGGCGATGGAAACAGGCTTCGTTAAATCCCGGGATCTGTTCAGTTTTAGGGCTTTCCGAGCCTTCTGCCAGCCCCTCGACCATTCCCAAAGGATCGATCTTAAAGGTACGGATAATACTGGGGTACAGGCTCTTAAAATCCAGCACCAACACGTGCTGATACAATCCCGGCAGTGAATCCATCACATAGCCGCCAGGACTGGCCAGATCGCTGCGACCCGAGGCGTAGACCGGAGCCACATGACCCTGTCGATGCAGACGCGGCAAGTAGAGATTATCGAACGCTGCCGAAGACCCGCCAACCTTATCCAGTGACAAACCCGTCATATGGGAACGTGCAATCAGATAATGGATCAAGCCCGCTTTCTCGAAGATCTCCAACACCAGCCGGCAATCCTCAAGGTTATAGATCGCCAGCGCCGGTTTGTCATGGCGAAATAGTCGCGAGATCTCTTCACCACGATGATCCACCGATTCGATCTTTTTTCCTCGGCCTAAAAATTCACGGGCAACGTTATCCAGGGCGTAGCTTTCAAACTGGAATGTTGCACCCTTAAGGCAGTCGATTCCATCTACCACAACCCGACCGGGCAACGACGCAAAGGTAAAATTACCGCTCTCACGCAGGTTCAGACGTCCCCGTTGCCGGCCGATATTGAGGGGGACTTTAAGTTGTTCGGCTTTTTTCTGCAGGAACCTGAGGTCAAAATTGATCACATTCCAGCCGATTAACATATCGGGGTCAAAACGATTCAGTTGATCAATAAAGGCCCGCAACAATTGCCGTTCATCGAGCAGATAGCAGAGATTATCCTGGTCCTCCCCCTGCCCCTTCATCAGCACCCGTTCAAATCTATATCCGGGATCATCCACCGACAGACGATAGTCGATACCACTGAAGCCGATGGAATAAAGCTCATCACCGCGCAGACTAGTTTCGATATCAAAAGAGAGCACCCGAAGCTGAGGGGTGTAATCGATGGCTCGCGCCTTGGCTTGATCAAAACAGAGCAAATCGCCATGTTGACTCGGTGAACCTTGAAGTTGCAGGCCGCCGGTAATAAAGCGCTCCATCAGGAAACGCTCCGGTGGACGCAGATCATCTTCGTAGACGGATATGCCCGCCTGCTGCAGACGGTTAAGGGCATCACGGTAACTGTCGATGCGGTTAAAATACAGCGCCGCCACCCCCTCCCCCTGGAAGTTTTTCAGGCTAAGGTTGGAACTGTACCAGTGACGGATATTTTGAAGAAGGGGCGACAGCTGCTCGACATCCTGCTGGCGCACAAACATCACTGCCTCTTGCCCGCTGACCCGGTAGCGCACCGGGCCTTGCTCACTCTGCAGCCAGAATTCAAGCTCAATACCCGCAGCCCCCTGATGGTAATGCTGGCTCAGCAGGAATCCATCAAGGGTCTGCACCGCAGTCATTGCATCCCCTTTGCAAAACCATCAAGCATTGGCAAAGGGTGCTATTACCTGAACCTCAGGGAAAGCCTGTTCAACAGCCTGCTGCTGGTCTGCCGTAAACAACAACTTGATATTGGGGCCGGCATCCATGGTAAAGTAGAGATCGATACCCGATTCCCGCAGCTGCCAGATCTGCTGCATGGTGGCGACAGATTCGGGCTGCCAATAAAGCAGTGGTGGCCAAGAGGCGATCATGGTGGCGTGCATCGACAGAGCATTCTGCTCTGCTGTCTGACCCAAGCGATGGAAATCCCTGTCGTCGATCGCACTTCGCAGCTTCTCCAGATCAGCCGCAGCCTGCAGGGGCCAGCTTTGGTAGAGGTGGGCCGTTTCGAGTGTACGCTGCATACCAGCACGGGAACCCACGGCCTTTTCTGCTTCGGTCAGTGTTAGCAGCCCCAAACGAAATTCAGGCCATTGCGCGGGAAGCAACTCAGCATAACTATCCATGCCATCTTCCCTTACGCCCATGTGCCACTGCACAAAACCGTCAAACAAAGAACGGGAGGCACTACCGCTGCCCATACGGGCGAAGGCTGACATCACCTGAGGCTCTAAAGCATAACCGTAGAGCTGATCGATAGCCTTAATCAGCGCCGCAAAGCCGGAAGCCGATGAAGCCAGACCAGCCGCGGTAGGAATATTGTTGTTAGTCTCAACCCTGATACGGGGAGAATCCGCAGTCCGAAACAGATCCAGATAGGCAATAATCTTGGCGGCGAAGGACTGGCTATTATCGACCGATAAATCGTTAAGCAGCACCTGATCCTCTGCAGCATCAATAGGCTGCAGAGAAGTACGACTACCCAATTGTCCCAAGCTGATCGAAAGGCTGGCGTTGATGGGTAGATTCAGTTCCTTATCCCGTTTTCCCCAATATTTGCACAGGGCAATATTGCTGGGGGCAAATACTTCCACATGCTCTTTAGGTAGCGGTGTTTTGGTAGGAATATAGCGTTGAATGACATCACTTTTTTTCATCAGAATACTCGATCTACCTCTCTTTTCAGGCATCAACGGGGCCGACTCTCACCCCTTCAGATGCTACCTTGACGTCAATTTCATCATAGCCAATGGACTCTTTGGGCTTTCCAAGGCTGATCACGCAATCACCCAAACCAGAGCCAGAAATTTTCGCACCTTTGACGTCGTTAGCCCGTAACTTGTAGACCATCTCTGACAAGCTCTGATCGTTAACACCTAAGGCATCCATCAATCCTTGATAGTAATTCATCAGCTGACCGAAGCGGATCAGATCCTCCTCTTTCGCTGCCTGGACCGCAGACTCAGCGGTTTGCCCCATCAACCGATACAGCTGTTGATACAGCTCGGGGAAACGCTGTTTCTCTGCTGCGACTCGCGCCAACACCGTCGGCGTCGGCGTTTTATAACCACTGTAGTAAAGGCCAATCTCTGGGGTCCAGGTTAATGGAATAATCTCCAGCGGCTCCACTCGATAGGCGATCAAGGCACCGTAACAGGACGCCGCCAGGTCGGTTCCTGAACCACGACCCTGTACCTCCAACATGATCTTTTTGGCTTTGAGAAATACTGACCGCCGATCCAATGTTTCGGTCAATAGATATTCCAAGGCCGCCACGGTGGCAATAGATACCGCAGCCGAGGAGCCCAAGCCAACTTTGTGGGAAAACTCAGATTGGATAGTGAGGCGAATTCCGTAGCGAAGCTGATCACGAACCGAGCGAACCGCAGCCAGTACAAACCTGAGTTGGGGATCATCTTTAAGAGAATCCAGGCCATCACTGTAGTTGGCCAATGCCGACTCTACCTGCAATTCAGGGTTGGATAGGGTTTCTAGCCTGACATGAATCCGTTGCTCCACCGCACAGGCGATGGCGAGTTCACCATGCAATACAGCATGCTCTCCCATCAACATTAGATTCCCGGGAGCGGAGGCGGCAATGATCATAGGATTTTCCAACTGACAAACTGACTATGGTTAAAATTCAGGCTGAAAATGCGATTCCAAACAACCCTATGACAACACAGAGGCAGCACCATTAGCAGCCACCTGCAAAGGAGTTAACGTCATCTTCGGCGTAAGGGCATTCGCCACTGTTTTATCTGGACAATACACCAACACTAAACCCGCGTTATCGCCCGCTACCGCTCCGGCACCACTGATCTTGGCTGCTCCACCCTGTGCCTCAATCTGCGCTACCAACTGTTGCACCCGTTCGGGAACCACACCGATATGGGACAATAACCGCTGATTTACCCGTATAGAATCCAATATTAACTCTGATTGTCCACCGCTTATAGCCTGTTCCAGACTGTTGGTCACTTCAGCAAACTCGGTCCAGATATCGCTGTGGAGAAACTGCTGTCGCACCTGCACTCCACATTCGCCTGTACTGACACTAGGGCGACCACTATCCAAAAGATACCAGCCAGCCATGTTACTGAAAGTGCGCTTTTCAAATTTGCCATCCTGAAACCGTAGCATCCCACCCCAACAACAGACCGCAGGATCCAGACCGCTGCTACGCCCATGCTGTAGCTGTTCAGCACCATGACTGAGTTCAAAAAGCTGTTGATCGCTGAGTTTGAGACCAGCATCAGCAGCAATCGCTGCCAGCATGGCTGCAACTGTCGCTGCTGATGATCCCATGCCTGAGCCCAATGGGATATCCGATTTGATCCGGATCTCTAGCCCAAGTGGTAGATCCGGGAAAAGCTGCAACAAGGTACCGATGGCATAGAAATAAAGAGAACTTGGCTGCTGTAAGACCGCCTTAATCGGGGCTGTTCCTGCGAGGAAATCTTGATAGTGTTGATTGGCAGTATCGGTCTGATGCAGCAATTGCTGGCGATCAATACGACTCTGATGATTCAGATCGGCCAAGATCAGCGTTAACTGATCGGGATCACCTTGGCGGACCACCCGAACTTCGGCATAACGAGCGATGGCGATAGCAAGCGCGGGAGCTCCGTAAACGACGGCATGCTCCCCACTGACGATGGCCTTGGCGGGCGCCCTGGCTATCATCGCAGCCACCCTTAACGGGCGTTGTAGATTCGCTTGTGTTGATTGATACCGGCTAGACGGAACTGACCCTGAGTCTGTTCTGGGAACTGATGTTCACCGCCATCGGTAGGATATTCGAAATGATACAGATCGAGATATTCTGGATAACTCAGCTCACGTCGATTATTCAGCAATTTGCTGTGAAGATCACGATGTAGATGTTCTTCATAACCATCAACCACCGTGCCGGTAAAGAACTCTGCAACACAGCCGGAACCGTAGCTGAAGAAACCAACGCGCTTGCCGCTCAGATCTTCTTTGGCATTATCCAACAATGAAATCAGGCCAATATACATGGAGGCGGTGTAGCTGTTGCCGATCAAGCGATTATAGCTAAGGCTCGGCTCGATCATGGCATTAAGCTGTTCTGCATCACGCCCGGTTTTGGTCACCCGCGCCAACTGGCTCTGAGATTTCTCGGCCATGCGAGTAAACGGCAGGTGATAGCAAAGATGATCGATCTGTTCAAACTCGACGCCACCAACATCCTGATAGTGAAGCCAGGCTTGTTTCAGCGATTTCAGATAAATTTTAGTGGAATATTTACCGTCCACCAACGCAGTCGAGCGATAATTTGGGCGCCAGAAATCCATCACATCTTCAGTGTAATTGCCTGATTCTGGGTGGATTTTCAATAAACGTGGATTGGCGCTGATTAGCATCGCAGCAGCGCCGCAACCCTGAGTAGCTTCACCAGATGAGTTAAGGTCGTAGCGAGCAATATCGGCAGCGATCACCAAGATCTTCCTAGCCGGATCTCGAGCGACCATAGCGCATGCCATCTGAATCGCGGCGGTAGCACTGTAGCAGGCCTGCTTGAGCTCAACTACACGACAACGGTTGGGGAGCCCCAATAACCCATGCACAAAGATTCCTGCCGCCTTGGACTGATCAATACCAGTCTCTGTCGCAAACATCACCGTACTTATACTGTGGGGGTCAACGTCTTTCAGCAGCGGCAACGCAGCATTGGCGGCCATGGTAACAACGTCTTCATCCGCTGCCACAATGCCCATCTTCTCCTGGCCAATGCCCTGATAAAACTTGTCCTTCTCGATGTTATGTACGTCAGCCAGGCTCTTTAGATCGAGGTAATAGTTTGACGTGTAGAAACTGATATCATCAATACCAACAGACATACTTTCAAATGGTCCTTATTACTCTCCCAAGAGCAGCGCTTCGTTGAGCTGCAAACTCTTGATATTCTGCACACCCAGCAAGAACATCGCTGTAACAAACTCTTGCTTGAGCTGATTAATCACCTCAACCACCGCTTCGGGCGATTCCATGGCGGGTTTTAAAAACGGTGCCGCCAAGCCACAAAGCGAGCCGCCGAGTATAACAGATTTAACCATATCAATGCCCGTTCTGATCCCGCCACTGGCAATAAAATCTGCTTTTTTCATATAGGGCTGGGCTAATTTCAGGGCCACCGGCGTGGGAATACCCCAGTCCTGGAATAAAATACCCAGTTCAGCGCGCTGATCTTGATCAGAACGGTGGTGTTCAATTCGACTCCAGGAGGTACCGCCCGTACCTGCCAGATCAAACACTTTCACGCCCTGGTCCAATCCAAGCTGAATATCTTCCGGTGACAATCCGGCCCCCACCTCTTTCAAAATAACAGGCACTGGCAGCTGTTGAATTATCATTCCGATCTTTTCGCTCAGGGAGGAAAAATCGGTATCCCCCTCCGGCTGTACCGCTTCCTGCAACGGATTAAGATGCAAATAAAGCGCATCCGCTTTTAATAGCTCCACCGCCGCCTGGCACTCTTCAACGCCAAAACCATAATTAAGCTGCACAGCCCCGATATTGGCCATCATCAAGGTAGTTGGGGCCTGCTTACGTAGATCAAAACTTTCAGCGGCCTCCGGGGTGCTGAACATCACCCGCTGAGAGCCTACCGCCATCGCTACTTGCGTTTGCTCGGCGGCTAAGGCTAGATTTTGGTTGATCCGGCGAACCAGCTCATGATCCCCTCCGGTCATGGATGAGATCAATAAAGGAAAGCTCAATTTTTTGCCAAGGAAATCACAGGAAGGATCAATATCTGCCAGGGACAACTCAGGCAGCCCCCTGTGACGCAGATGAATTCTATCGAAATAGCGCCGCTGACGGTCAGTTTCGGCATCCGATTCAATGATTCGGATATGCTCAACTTTGCGATTATTGGTCAGATCAGACATCAGCGTTCGAGCTTCAGGTGAGATTGCATCAGTTCACCAGGATTGGTCTGCGCTGCCAACAAAGACAACTCACCACAAAGCACCGTCGCTGCACAAACAATCGCAAGACGACGAGCATTGGCACCCGGTTCACGCTCTTCCTTACAGCCTATCATGCGAAGGTTATCTTCAACAAAATCGAGACCTTTACCATTGCCTACCGAACCGACGATCAAGTTAGGCAAAGTCGCGGAGAAATAGAGGTCACCACTACGCACCTCAGCGTGAACCATCCCCTGAGAGCCTTCAACGATATTGGCGGCATCCTGACCCGTTGCCAGATAGAACGCTAATAACATATTGGCGTAATGGGCATTGGCACTACGCAAACCGCCAGCCAACATGGTACCGATCAGGTTTTTCTTAATATTCAGTTCAACAACCTGTTCAGGCGTTGTCGATAACCGACGTGCACAGAGTTCACGAGGGATAGTCACTTCAGTAACCACATACTTTCCGCGCCCCAGAATACCGTTAACCGCTGTCGCCTTTTTATCGGAACAGTAGTTGGCAGAGATTGATGAGTAGCTCAGTTGCGGATACTGTTGCAGAATCCAGGGAAACAGCTGATCAGCGGCATTGGTCACCATGTTGTGGCCAGATGCATCACCGGTGGTAAATTCCAACCGCAAGTAGATCAGATTAGCCACCACCTGGCTGTTCATGTCGATCAGTTTGGCAAAGCGGCTGCTACCAGCAACCACTTCATTCAATTCGGGAAGGCGACTTTTCAAGCTATTGAGCGCCATGAGTGCCTCTTGGGCATCGGCGGCTTCCAGCAAGATCGAGCGGGACATACGCTCGTCGATAAGCGTTGCTTTGATCCCTCCGGCCAGCTTTGTCACTCTGGCACCCCGTCCGACCGAAGGCCATAGCGGAGACTCATAGGTTGCCAACGGAACGATCACCTCGTCGTTGACTTCACTACCGATGATTTTTAACGGCCCGACATTACGCATGGGCACCGGCGCAGAGGTGATCTTATGTGCTTTCATCAAATTCCCAAATCGCGATACAAACCGCCAGTAGATAAAGCCGTCGACAGTTAACTCGAAGAAGAGTAAAAACGGCGAATTAACACTGACGAACAGGCAGGCTGCCGCGATTGTAGCGGCGCCCCCATGGGAATGCAATGGACCCCATACCTTCTGTGTATGGCCGACTTGAGGATTATCTATTCAGAGGATGTTTCAGAACACAAAAACCGGTAACCGTGCTGATGAACCGTTTGTATTTGGAAAGGAGTTCCCGTCAAAGCCAGCGCCTTTCGAAGCCGACTGATATGCATATCCACCGTACGAGTATTAACCTCCTGATTAACACCCCATACCTCCGATAACAAACGATGACGGGATAACAGTTGGTTTTGATGGGCAAACATAAACGCGGCCAGACTGAAGTCCTTACCGGTCAAGCTCAACTCCTCGCCATGACGGGTAATCACTAACTGCTCATGATCGATACAGTAGGGACCATAGCACTGGACCTTAGGTTCATCTTGGGCCACCAGAAAACGACGGATCAGCACTTGGATACGAGAAACCAGCTCTTCAGGATTGAGCGGCTTAACCATATAGTCATCAGCCCCGTGCTCCAAAGCCAAGACAATATCACGCTCGCAGTCAGGCTCACTGATAAACAGTAGAGGGATGCGACGGTCATCATCAATAATCGCCGTTCCAAGCCTGTCCAGACCACTGTTAGTCTGGCCGCCAAAATCCACCAACAGCAGATCGTAGCCGCCAAAATTAATACAAGCTATAAACTCATCCAGATTGGAGCAGCAGGTATAGCGATGCCCTGCCTGCTGTAACCAATCCATTAAGGATTCCGCAAGTTGTCTTTGCGGCTCCAAGATAGCTATATGCAGCACACTATCTCTCCCCAACCTACCGCGGCCACGATGACGCCAAAGCGACAGTAGGCAAAACCAATACAAAAACCAGCCGGTAACTGCCAACTATGTTAAGCATAGTACAGACCTAAATTCAGATTACAGAAACTATGACCATCTGATGCCACTGGGGTTCGACATTTTATAGAGAGGATTTTTCCCAACCCAAATTGATTCAGGCAAGAAAGTAATCTGTTAGAAAGGATCTATTGACCATTTTTGGCTACCAGTTCGGCACGACGCTCGCTGAGGGCGCGATAACGCTCCTGCTGCTTGCTATTAAGCGCACCAATGCTGATTTTTAGCAGACGGTCATTGCAAATTGAAAGTATTTCAGGGGCTCGCTCAGGTTCACGTTTGATCACCTCATGGCCAGCCTGAACCAAATTGAGGAGGATGCTAGGGCTACCTTCGACGTCGGACAACGCTTTTTCAAAACAGCCAAAAGCCTCGTAAAACAATCCCTTGCGGTATAATCCCATGCCCTTTAGATTGTTTCGACCCCATTCGGTTTCTGTATAAACCCGACGATTGAAGTCGTTTTTAAACTCATCCACCGCGTCCTGCATGGATGTACCTTCAACCCCTTCCAACAGGTTGTCCAACTCTTCCGCTTTTTTATCGTCACTGAGCTGCTGATAGGCTTCAAAGGCGTGCTTGGCCGCCGAATTGGCTCGGGCGATATCACCGGACCGTTTGTAGGTTTCGGAAGTCATCAAACGGGATTTAAAACGAATATGGTCGTCTTCAAAATACTCCTGAGCTACATCTTCCAAAGTACGAACAGCTTCTTCTTGGGCTGCAGACGATTGATCGGTCTTAGCGCTGGAAAGACGAGTCTGCAAACAACGGGCGAGGCCAAAATAGTTATTCTGATGTTGATGGCAGGAGTGACGGGCATATTTGACCGCACTTCGAAAAGCATCAATGGCTACTTCCCAGGAGTTATTTTCGCTAGCGACATTGCCCAACCCCGATTGCACAGAAGCCGCGGTTGGCATCATCTTGACCGCTTTCTCCAATAAAGATTGAGCTTCCTGATTTTGACCGATGCAGCGATAAACCTTGGACAGCCACTCGTATGCCTCGATACTTGAGGGCTCGTGCTGCAGAACACGATTAAAATGACTCAAAGCCTCCGCGTAATGGCCTTGCCTGAAGTTACAGATCCCCTGCCCCAGATAGGCCCAATCGAGTTTTCGATCTTCTGCTACTCGCTGGAAATGTTGCAAAGCTTCATCGAGGGCATCCATCTTCAATAGCAACTGCCCTTTCAGACGGTCCAGATAGAGTTCCAGAGAAGCATACTTAGAGGTCAACTTGCGAATCAGTTTGAGCGCTTTCTCATGCTCGCCGGCATCGATTGCAGCCTCAACCGGATAAACCGCTTGCTTGAGTTTAACCAGCTTCTCCATTCGCACATTTAACTTTGCCAGATCCAGCGGCTTACTAACAAAGGTATCGGCAGCGTACTCGATGGAATCACGAGGCAGCTGGGAAACGGATTCAGGCATCAGCAATAGGAATGCGCTGGTAGCCGGGCGAATACCTTCGCGCCCAGCTTCCTCGATTACCTGAGCACCGGATTTTTCGTTTTCACCCAGATCAGATTCGAGGATACAGAAAGCATAGCTGCGCATACGCAGCATATTAATGGCCATATTGGCCGAAGAGGCGACGCTAATATCAGTAGCACCCAGTCCAGAGTAAAACGCACGCAAATTACCCAGCACATCAAGCTTCTTTGCGACGATCAGAACCGATTTCCCGATCAGAATTTCACTCATAGGGTCCTATTTATCCCATCCCTTGACACACAACAGACTGACAATAAAGAAAAAAAGCTCTGAGGTGAATCCCACAGAGCTTTTTATTTGATTTAAGTCGGTATTATTAATCTTCCAACAAATCCCGGCCTTTACCAGCAGCTATACGCATACGCAGCGCATTCAGCTTGATAAAGCCAGCCGCGTCCTGCTGATCGTAGGCTCCGGCATCGTCTTCAAAGGTAGCGATTGATTCATCGAACAGACTGTCGTCAGAGCTACGACCAACCACTTCGACATTACCTTTGTACAGCTTAACCCGCACCTTGCCATTAACATGACGTTGGGAGAAGTCGATCATCGCCTGCATCATCTTACGCTCTTCTGACCACCAGAAACCGTTGTAGATAACCTTGGCGTAACGAGGCATGATTTCGTCTTTCAGGTGAGCAGCTTCACGGTCCAGAGTGATGGACTCAATGGCACGGTGGGCACGCAACATGATGGCACCCCCTGGAGTTTCGTAGCAACCCCGGGACTTCATACCAACAAAACGGTTCTCGACGATATCCAACCGACCAATGCCGTTCTCGCCGCCGATCTTGTTTAGTGTTTCCAAAACCGTCGCCGGGGACATCGCTTCATCATTGATAGCGACGATATCACCCTTTTCGTAACTCAAATCCAGATAGGTTGCTTTGTCAGGCGCCTGCTCGGCAGACACGCTCCAGCGCCACATATCTTCTTCAGCTTCAGTCCAAGGATCTTCCAGCACACCGCCCTCGTAGGAGATGTGCAGCAGGTTAGCATCCATGGAGTAAGGAGACTTTTTACCCTTTTTAAAATCAACAGCAATATCATGCTGCTCACAGTAATCCATCAATTTGTCGCGTGAATTCAGGTCCCATTCACGCCATGGCGCGATCACCTTAACACCAGGCTTAAGTGCATAGGCACCCAGTTCAAATCGAACCTGGTCGTTACCCTTACCGGTTGCACCGTGAGAGATAGCATCTGCGCCGGTTTCATTGGCGATTTCGATCAGTCGCTTAGCAATCAACGGACGAGCAATGGAAGTACCCAGCAGGTACTCACCTTCATAGATGGTGTTGGCACGGAACATGGGGAATACATAGTCGCGAACAAACTCTTCACGCAGATCTTCGATATAGATCTCTTTAACACCCAAGGCTTCTGCTTTGGCTCGAGCGGGCTCGACCTCTTCACCCTGCCCCAGATCAGCAGTAAAAGTAACCACTTCGCAGTTGTATGTTTCCTGCAACCACTTAACGATTACGGATGTATCCAGACCACCTGAGTAAGCCAGAACAACCTTTTTGATGTCAGACATTCTTCTCTCCGAAACAAACCGCTGTCATCTGCTAGACAGCTATGCCAACAAGTCCACCCCGTGGATCATCGCACGAGGATACAGACAAATAATAAGGGTATAGGGGGCGGTAACTCTAAGCCCCCGAAGGAACTGCCAGAAATTTTCAACGACCACCCAAAACTTTAATCGGCGGATTATACACTGAAAGAGTAGCAAAAATGAATGGAAATCGGGGCTTTCCGGATCGCTAATTAACCCTGCATGCTGCCAGCCCCAAAGGGCACCCTTAACTGTCCCGTTCCAGACGAACGGTGACCCGTCGATTGCGGGTTCGAGTCTCGTTGTTGCGATTCTTGATCACAGGATAACGTTCACCGTGATAACGGGTGGTAACCATCTCTTCGTCGATCCCCACTTTTACCAGATATTTGGTCACCTCTTCAGCACGCTTTCTAGATAGATCACGGTTAGCCAGACGACGGCCGAGATTATCCGAATGGCCATCCACATAGATCGCCTTAACAGTTTTATCGGTTTGCACATAGAGCGCAACTAGATCCAGACGCTTCTTAGTTGCGTCGGACAAACGCCATTGGGCTGATGGAAACAACACCGCTGAACGGGCAATCTGTTTGTAGTTAACGGGCAGCAACTCGGCGATGCAACCCTTATAGCTGGAATAGGCATCCTGAAAATTGGCGGATGAGATAGCTACTTTGACAGGCTCTTTGGTACCGTTCCAACGACCATTGGTTAACGCTGGAGACTGCCCTTTATAAAGCGAAACCAGCATATCGTTGGCCAACGCCTGATCGACACGAATCTGACTACTGGCCGGCGTTTCAACACGTCCGATTTGACGATTGGCATTACCTGGTAGCCAGGCTGGAGACTCAGCAACTATCAGCGTTTCTCGACCGAATAAACTACGCTGCGCCGTATCCAGCACAAAACGAAGCTGTTCACCGGCACGGCGCTCAAAAACTGCGGTGCCAAAATCAGGAATTGGCTGACTTAATCGGCACTCAAACTTTGAAGTCATGAGCTTCCAATCGGTCTGATCGATAGGCGCCTGAAAAGTCACCGCCTGCGCTGGAGCCAGCACAAGACCAAAGCCCCCCAAAGAGATCAATGTAAAACGACAAAAATGAAACAAGCTACCCAACGACATTATCAACGCCTGACAAAAAGGATGATCACCAACGGATTCGTATAGTAAGTATAATCGCCCTCAGCGCCATAAACTTTAACACAGCCTGTCGGCAGTAGCCCTGTCATCACGGCACTGTTAGAATAGCCGCGAACCTATACACCCCCGAAGGAACACTATGCAACGGCTAGAGATCACCCGCCCGGACGATTGGCATGTCCACCTGCGCGACAATGAAGTTTTGCCCAACACCGTTTCAGACATGGCACGCTATTTTGGCCGCGCTATTGTTATGCCAAACCTGGTACCACCGGTGGTGAACACGGAACAAGCATTGAGTTATCGCCAACGCATCCTGGAAGCCATGCCAGCCAACGGCGCCTTGCAGCCGCTGATGACCCTCTATCTGACGGATACCACCTCTCCAGAAGAGATTCGTACCGCAAAGGCCAGTGGTCATGTGTATGCAGCCAAACTCTATCCTGCGGGTGCCACCACTAACTCCGATTCAGGCGTCACAGCATTAGAGAATATCTACCCTGCCCTGGAAACCATGACTGAAGAGGGCCTTCCCCTACTGGTTCACGGTGAAGTGACCGATGCCGAGATCGATATTTTTGATCGGGAGAAGCTGTTTATTGATCGCCATCTGGTCGCGATTCGCCAACGTTTCCCCCAGCTCAAAATAGTGATGGAACACATTACCACCAAAGATGCTGCAGAATATGTTGCGGAAGGGGACAGCAACCTGGCTGCCACCATCACTCCTCAGCACCTGCTGTACAATCGCAACAACATGCTGGTGGGCGGCATCAAGCCACACCTTTATTGCCTACCGATTCTGAAGCGCAACATTCATCAGCAAGCGCTGTTAAAAGCAGCCACCAGCGGTAGCAACAAATTCTTTCTTGGAACAGATTCAGCCCCCCACGCCCAGAACGCTAAAGAAGCCGCCTGCGGCTGTGCTGGCTGCTACAGCGCCACCGCTGCCATCGAACTCTACACGGAAGCCTTCGAAATGATGGGCGCACTAGATAAGCTCGAAGGCTTTGCCAGCCACCATGGCCCGGATTTTTACGGCCTCCCCCGTAACACCGACACCATTGTGCTGGAAAAACAACCCTGGACCCAGAAAAACAGCCTGGAGTTCGGACAACATCGCATCGTGCCTCTGCGTGCCGGTGAAACCATACAATGGCAGGTTGTTTCTGCCTGAGCCGCCAACAGATAAGGAATATTTGTGAGCTTTAGAACACCGAGTTTTCAGCCACTTATGGCTGAGCGTTTTCGCGGCTATCTACCCGTTGTAATCGACGTCGAAACAGCCGGCTTTAATCCCAAAACAGATGCACTGCTGGAAATAGCAGCGGTCATTCTCGAGATGGATGAACAGGGCATGTTAATTCCGGAGCAGACCATTTCCTGCAACGTGGACCCATTTGAGGGAGCCAATCTGGAAAAAGCAGCTCTGGAATTTACAGGCATCGACCCATTTTCACCGCTACGCAACGCAGTAGACGAAAAAGAAGCACTGGAAACAATATTCAAACCTGTCCGCAAAGCAGTTAAAGCCAACGGGTGTAAACGAGCCATCCTGGTAGGCCATAATGCTTCGTTTGACCTCAGTTTTGTTAATGCAGCTGCAGAGCGCTGCAATATTAAGCGCAATCCATTCCACCCCTTCTCGAGCTTTGACACCGCCACCCTGGCGGGGCTGGCATTCGGACATACAGTGCTGGCCAAAACCTGTGAAATTGCAGGTATCGAATTTAATACACGCGAAGCTCATTCTGCGAAGTATGACACTGAAAAGACAGCAGAACTGTTCAGCCTAATCGTCAATCGATGGCAGGAACTAGGAGGCTGGGATATGGTGTTGCGCTCTAACTCAGAATTCTAATACGCAGCCTAATCCAGTTTTTAGTGATATAGCAGTACACTTACCGATAAAAAGCAGATTTATTTATAGAAGAGTCATCGTATTCGTTTTAAGGCCCATCGCAATCCGTGAAAACAGCTAGACAGCAATTTATTAAGGCCTGTTTGGTGGACGAGCGGGCCTGCCAACGTTGTATAGTGATTTCGGAGTAGTACCCTGTGCCTTTGATCAGGAGCCATTCTATATTTAAACCCCGCACATTCACTCTCGATAATCCGATGATTACCCTCGTCCAATTTCCGCTCAATTGCTTTGCTAAAAGCAATTGGGCCCGTTACACGTATAACCGCCGGTTTTCCAACCCGATGAATACCAGAGTTGTAGCGATCGATATTAACTAAAACTTGTTCTATCACTGACTTTATTGCCGGGTTTCCTTTTGCTGCCACCACAAACCACTGCTGATACTCCCCTCGAGGGTTCTTTAGTTCGGGATACACCCCCCAGTTTTGATAAGCACTATCGTTCTCAGGCCAATGAGATAACAGCAACTGGTCTTGAGGCAGCACAATTTTATCGAG
>JAPHRD010000047.1 GCA_026196225.1 Motiliproteus sp. | reverse complement strand
GATTATCAGGGTCATAACAGGTGTCCACTTGAATCTGGGTGGACACCTACATTATCCGCTTGAGCCTGGCGCGGAAGATGGGTTTACCGGCCGGTTACCGGGCTTCCAACTCCTGAATACGCTGTTGCTCAGGCGTCAGGGCTTTGCTGCTTGGGGTGATGCCACTGCGTTCCTGTTCGAGCTGCTTCACCCAACGTGTCAGTGTATTGCTACCCACATCCAGCGAGCGGCTGGCCTCAGCCAATGAATAGTCCTGATCAAGGACCAGGCTTGCAGCTTCTTGCTTAAACTCGGTTGAAAACGATCGACGTTGTCTTGCCATTGAACACCTCTCCTAAGGTGGCAACATTACCACCTAAATCGGTGTCCGGCTTTATTGAACCACTACATTAGATCACTATTGTAAGCTAGTCGACTTACATTTTTTTTTACAGTTAGATAGACTCTTGATCGCATCGTGAACGCTCACAAGGAAAGAAAAGCACAGTAACTACCATGCCCCATATGGTTGCACGCTGTGTTTTTTCAGACACCTGGAAGGGCATTAAAGGCGCATTAATTTACCAACTTGGCTGAGTTACCCCAATTCGTATGGAACCATTACTTTTTCTCTGTCACCGAATCCCTTACCCGCCGAACAAAGGCGATAAAATCCGGTCTTTCAACATCCTCAAAAACCTCAGTACCAAGTACCGTATCCACCTTGGCTGTTTTGTCGACGATCCTGATGATCTCAAGTATCTGGGAGAACTCAAAAACTGGTGTGCAGATATAAAGTATATCGTTCTCAGCAAAAAAGTAGCGCTATTGAAATCTCTTAGTGCTTTTCCCACGAGAGCGCCTTTGTCTGTTCCCTACTATTACGACCAAGCTCTCGCAAATTGGGTGTCCAATACGATCGAACAGAGATCCATCAATCGTGTTTTTACGTTTTCCTCATCGATGGCTCAATACATAGACAAAGCTGAATACGAAGGGATGCAACGCATTATCGACTTCGTCGATGTGGATTCTGACAAATGGCGCCAATACGCAGACAAAAAGAGTTGGCCAATGTCTTGGGTATACAGCAGAGAATACCGGCAGCTGAAAAAGTACGAAGAACAGATTGCCAAAAACTTTGACGCATCAATTTTAGTATCCAACGATGAAGCAGCACTATTTAAGAGCCAAATATCTAGTGAGCTTCATCCTAAGGTCCACAGTGTTCAAAACGGTGTGGACCTAGATTTCTTCGATCCCTCTAGTTCGACAATAGGGGCAGACAACACCTCTGATCTACCACCAAACACGGTTGTATTTACTGGAGCAATGGATTATTGGGCAAACGTTGACGCCGTCAAATGGTTTGCCGATGAAGTTTGGCCCCATGTGATCAAAAGAATCCCCGATTGCAAGTTCTACATAGTCGGAGGCAACCCGACAAAAGAAGTCAAAGATTTAGGGCACCACAAAGGCATACATGTCACTGGTCGGGTACACGACATCAGACCATATCTAGCGCAGTCTACCGTTTCTATTGCGCCACTTCAGATTGCCCGCGGTATTCAAAACAAGGTTCTTGAGGCCATGGCTATGGCAAAGCCAATTGTTGCTACTTCATTGGCAATGGAAGGCATTCAGGGTTTTCCTCCCAGCAGTACCATTGTTGAGGATATTCCTGAAAAATTTGCAGATGCGTTGGTCAATCTGATCATCAATTCAAATCTCGAAGATATAGGACAAACCAACAGAGAGTGGGTAATTGAAAAATATTCCTGGAATAGCGCTCTGACTCCCCTATCGGCAATCTTTGAGTCATCACAATGACCAACGATTACTCCAACGACCAAAACAACAGGCAGAAAAAGGTGCACATTGCGCACTTGACCTATAGCTTTCGTGTCGGTGGACTAGAAAACGGGATGGTTAATCTCATTAACACACTCCCTACAGATCGGTATCACCACACAATCATCTGTCTTAGTGGTTATGACCAGGACTTCTTCAACCGAATCCAAACAGAAAACGTCGACATTACTAATCTTAATAAGAAGCCCGGCAATGATTTGGGAATGCATTTCAGGCTTATAAAGCTTCTCCGAAAATTACGCCCTGACATTTCTCATAGCCGGAACACCGCTGCTCTTGAGTGCCAGCTTGCGGCATTTATAGCTGGTGTACCCTACCGCATTCATGGCGAACATGGTTGGGATCACGCCAGCTTTTTACAGCAAAAACGCCACATTCTTATCAAGAAGATGCTCCGGCCGATCATCCATCTATATGTTGCGCTTTCAAAAGAAGGAAGAGCGTATCTAACGGATACCATTGGCATCTCAGGCAAATACATCAATCATATTTGCAACGGCGTTGATGTTAATAAATTTACTTCCAATTCTGGCAGTACGAGCTTTTTACCTAAAAACTGGAACCTAGATAGCGATATAATTTTTGGTTGTGTTGGGCGCATGGCAGATGTGAAAAACCACCATCTCTTAGCCGATGCCTTCATATCACTGTGCAGAGATATCCCAAACGGATCAGACAGACTGCGCCTAATCATCATAGGCGATGGAATCAACCGGGCCGGAGTCGTCGACAAGCTTGAGAAAGTGGGTCTAAGCGACCAGATTTGGATACCTGGATCCAGGGAAGATATCGCTGCTATTCTACCCACTTTTAATGTATTTATTCTTCCCTCTCTGGCTGAAGGTATATCCAATACCATTCTGGAAGCGATGGCTAGTGGCCTGCCCGTCATAGCCACTAACGTCGGGGGGAATCCAGAACTAGTCGAATGCGGTCACTCAGGAACAATTGTCCCTAGCAACGACGCTGAAGCTATGGCAAATGCCATGAGTACTTACGTAACAGTGCCAGATCTGGTAAAAAAGCATGGGAACTACGCAAGAAAACGCGCTGAAACGGTTTTCAGCATAGAATCAATGGTCAATCGCTACGATTCTCTTTACCAAAAAGCCGTCTAATTCATAGTAAACGGAGCATTTATTGATATGTGCGGCATTGCCGGAATCTTTCACCAAGATACGTCATCCAGCGTTGATCCCTCGCTGCTAAAGCAGATGAACGATTCTCAGACCCACCGTGGGCCTGACGATGATGGCTATTTCTTCGATGATGGTATTGGCCTGGCACATCGCCGGCTATCAATTATTGACCTTGCAGGAGGTCATCAGCCTCTGTTCAATGAAGACAATTCTGTCTGTGTCGTTTTCAATGGGGAAATCTACAACTACCCCGCATTAACAGAAGAACTCACTGCTCTAGGACACACATTTGGGACTCACAGCGATACCGAAGCCATTGTCCACGCTTGGGAAGAGTGGGGAGTCGACTGCGTTAAGCGATTTCGTGGCATGTTTGCCTTTGCGATCTGGGACTCTAACAAGGAGTCCCTTTTCATCGCCAGAGATCGACTAGGCATCAAACCTCTGTTTTACAGCCAATTACCAGATAGCTCCATCGCGTTTGGATCTGAGTTGAAGGTATTGAAACAGCATCCCGATCTCGTCAAAGAGATCGACCACCGCTCTATCGAAGACTACTTTACCTTCGGATACATCCCTGAACCCAAAACCATTTATTCAGAGGTTTCAAAGCTAGAGCCTGGGCACTACCTGCTTTTTGAGAGGGGTAAAGCTCCAGCGAAATCAACCTGCTATTGGGAACTGGATCTCAATAAACCAGCAATTGATCAAGATGGCGTAGATGAGCGAATGATAGAGGCACTGAAAGAAGCTGTAGATATTCGCCTAGTAGCTGAAGTGCCCCTGGGTGCCTTTTTATCAGGAGGTGTCGACTCCTCCGCAGTCGTTGCCATGATGTCCCAGCTGCAACAAGAGCCCGTGAACACCTGCTCGATTGGATTCGATGTCAAGGAATTTAACGAAACCGAATATGCAGAAATGATGGCGAAAAAATACCAAACCAGCCATCGTACCGGACAGGTTAACCAAGACGATTTTGAACTCATTGACAAACTTGCAGATCTTTATGACGAACCCTATGCAGACAGCTCTGCAATGCCAACCTATCGTGTTTGCGAATTAGCTAGACAGCATGTAACAGTTGCGTTGTCAGGTGATGGTGGCGACGAACTTTTTGCCGGCTATCGACGATACCGCTGGCACCTGAACGAAGACAAGGTCCGTAATTTTCTTCCCCTTTGGTTTCGTAAACCCGTCTTCGGCTTACTTGGAAAGCTCTATCCTAAATTAGACTGGGCTCCAAGAATTTTCAGAGCAAAAACAACATTCCAGTCTATGGCTTTTGACAGTGTCGAGGGTTATCACAATACGATGTCGATCATGCGCTCAGATGCACGTAATGCGCTATTTTCAGACAAGTTGAAGAAAAAACTCAAAGGCTACAAATCAATTGAAGTGTTTCGCCACCATGAACAAAAAGCCCATACCGACGATCCTTTAAAGCTGGTTCAATACCTGGATATCAAAACCTATCTGGTAGGCGATATCCTCACCAAAGTAGATCGCGCCAGTATGGCCCATTCTCTGGAAGTCAGGGTGCCACTCCTAGACCACAAATTTGTTGAGTGGGGCATCAATGTCGATTCAAAATTAAACATCGATGGTATGGAGGGAAAGTTCTCCTTTAAAAAGGCGCTTGAACCTTATCTACCTCACGATGTACTTTACCGGAAGAAGATGGGGTTTGCGGTCCCCCTTGTAAAATGGTTCCGAGGACCATTACAGGAAAAATTGAGAAAGAGTCTACTTTCTGGCCCAATGGCCGAAAGCGGGCTATTTAATACTGACTATTTAGAAACCTTAATTAATCAGCATACTTCCGGAAAACGAGACAACAGCGCCGCTTTGTGGACCTTAATGATGTTCTCCGCTTTCCTAGAGAAAAATATGAGTTAATTGTGGAGCCACAAAGTTGAAGATCTTGCACGTTCTTGATCATTCTATACCACTGCACAGTGGCTATACCTTTCGGACCCGCGCGATTCTAAATAATCAGCGCCTGCAAGGTCTAGAAACTATACATGTAACCAGTCCAAAACAGGGGCAGATCGGTTCACCTAAAGAAACCCATGATGACTTGGTTTTCTACCGTTCAGCACCCCTATCAGAGTTGACTCGAAAACTGCCTTTATTTAACCAGCTGGCCATAATCCCACGATTACGCAAGAGAATCCTGCAAACCATCGAAGAGGAAAAGCCCGACGTCATTCATGCGCACTCACCGGCACTCAACGGTATTGCTGCCCTTCAGGCCAGTCGAAAGACCGGATTGCCCCTAGTCTATGAAGTTCGGGCCTTTTGGGAAGATGCAGCGGTCAATTTAGGCACCTCTGAGGATGGTGGTTTGCGCTATCGACTGACCCGTAACATGGAAACCTACGTACTGAAAAAAGCGGATGCTGTTACAACAATTTGCGAAGGGTTGAGAGCCGATATTGTTGCTAGGGGTATCCCCTCGGAAAAAGTCACCACTATTCCCAATGCTGTCGATTTAGAGCAATTTCATCTGCTTGAGAATAAAAATACAGAATTGCTTCATAAACTAGGCCTTGAAAATACATTAGTTGCAGGCTTTATTGGCTCTTTTTATGAGTACGAAGGGTTAGATATCTTAGTCTCGGCCTTAAAACTCAGTGCCGAAAAACTACCTAATCTGAAGCTATTACTGGTGGGTGGCGGCCCACAAGAGCAGTATTTGAAAAGCCTTGTCAGCGAATATCAACTAAATGATCGAGTCATATTTACCGGCAGAGTGCCCCACAGCGACGTCAGCGAATACTACAGCCTGGTAGATGTACTGGTCTATCCACGAAAATCGATGCGTCTTACAGAATTGGTCACCCCTTTGAAGCCAATGGAAGCGATGGCCCAAGGTAAGCTGGTCATGGCCTCTGACGTTGGTGGTCATCGCGAACTTATAGATGATCAACAAAATGGTTATCTTTTTAAAGCAGATAGCCCCGAAGCCCTTTCAAATTCACTCTCGCAGTTTTTCGAACAGCCACAAATCTGGCCAAAAATTGTCGAAAACGGCCTCAATTTCGTCCATCAGGAAAGAAACTGGGCGAACAGTGTCCAGCGTTATCACACCATATACAACCGCATTACGAGCCAACGCCATGCCCAACAGCTTTAACAAGCTCCACATTTGTGTTGTTGGCCCGGTACCACCACCAGCAGGTGGAATGGCCAACCAAACAGCAGAGCTGATACGCAGATTAGAAGGCGAAGATGCAGAGGTTTCTCTGGTTGCTGTCAATAGCCCCTATAAACCGACTTGGATCAGCAAGCTTCGTGGTATTCGCGCGTTGTTCCGCTTACTTCCCTACTTGTTCAATCTATGGCGAAAAATCACCCAAGCCGATCTTGTCCACTTGATGGCCAATTCAGGATGGTCGTGGCACCTGTTTGCAGCACCAGCAATCTGGATCGCCTGGTTGACAAAAACCCCATTGGTTTTGAACTACCGGGGAGGCCACGCTGAGGAATTCTTTTCTAAATCATGGTGGATAATTAAACCCTCCATGCAGAAGGTTTCACATATTGTTGTGCCTTCAAACTTCTTAAAATCCGTTTTCGCTAATTACTCACTGACGACAACAGTAGTACCCAATACTCTTGATGAACATCTTTTCTCCAAGAGAAATGTCGATGAACTATCACTAGAAACCATCACTATCGCAGTTACACGGAACCTAGAGCATATATATGGGATTGATTTGGCGATCGGGGCTATGGCAAAAATACTCCAGAAATTTCCAGAGGCCGAATTAGTTGTCGCAGGTAGCGGCGATCTTATGAATGAACTGCAGGAACAGGCCAGATCTTTGGGCATTGCTGGGAGTGTAAAATTTACCGGCAGATTGAGCCGAGAGCAGATTGCAGCACTCTATAAAAAAGCCAGCCTGCTGCTGAATCCCAGTCGAGTCGACAACTCACCAAATTCTCTTATCGAAGCCATGGGCTGCGGGGTACCCATTGTATCAACCATGGCAGGCGGTATTCCCCAGTTGGTTACCCATAACACCCATGCCTACCTAGTCGAAGAGTACTGTTCCGACGCCCTGGCCCATGCTGCTGTTGAAGTGCTTTCTAGTCCAGAGCTGCAAGCCAAATTCCGCAAAAACGGTTTAAGTCATAGTGAGCAGTTCCGTTGGCCGCAAGTTAAACGTAAGATCAGTTCTGTCTATCAACAGGTTATCGATCCGGCGCTATGAATACCAACCTATATACTAAAGCCGTTAGCAATATACTGTTTCCTTTGCATGAACGGTTAAAAGGGCATGACTCTGTAAATTTGCGACAGCAGTTAGAATCCTCTCAGTGGAAGTGCGCCGATGAAATTGGCGTGATTGCAAATGAGAAGCTACAAACCTTCATTGCTAGCGTCTACAACACTGTCCCGTACTATAAAAAATTACTTGATACCAACAATCTAGCCCCTAGTGACATCAAAACAGCGGCTGATTTATCAAAGATTCCGTTCCTGACCAAAGAGATCATTCGCAACAACGAAGATGAACTCAGAGCTACCGGCGCCCAAGGACTGCGACAGTTCAATACAGGAGGCTCTAGCGGTTCACCACTGATCTTCTATCTTAATCAGGAACGCGTCAGCCACGATGTAGCCGCCAAATGGCGAGCAACTCGCTGGTGGGATGTAGATATCGGTGACAAAGAGATCGTGGCTTGGGGATCACCGATAGAACTCAATGGTCAGGATCGAATCAAGCTGCTTCGTGATGCACTTTTCAGATCTCAATTGATTCCTGCATTCAACCTAACCGAACAAAGTATTGCTAAATTTATACAAAGAATTCAAAAATTTAAGCCAAAGATGCTTTTTGGGTACCCCTCCGTTTATGACCTGATCGGCCAATATGCAGAGAAGCATAATATTCCTTTAAACAATCTCGGAATCAAAGTCGCCTTTGTCACCTCTGAACGGCTTTACGACCATCAAAGGGAACGAATTGAGTCGGTCTTCAACTGCCCTGTAGCCAACGGCTACGGTGGTCGTGACGCCGGCTTCATTGCCCACCAGTGCCCTGACGGTGGAATGCACATCAGTGCCGAAGACATCATCGTAGAAATTGTCGGACCGGAGGGCATCCCCCTTCCTCCTGGTGAATCCGGAGAAATTGTTGTCACCCATATGGCGACCAGTGCCTTCCCATTCATTCGATATCGGACTGGAGATATAGGAACGATTTCCACAGAAACCTGTTCCTGCGGGAGAGGATTACCGTTGTTAGATAAAATAGAAGGACGCACTACAGACTTCATAATCGCTAAAGATGGCACAAGGATGCATGGACTCGCGCTTATTTATATTCTGAGGGAAGAAAAAACGATTAGAAATTTTAAGATTATGCAAGAGTCAATAGACCATACCAAAATTTTTATCGAATCTTCTAGCTGCATTAGCAACGATATAAAAAACCGTATAAGTTCAAAAATCAAAGATAGATTAGGAAAATCAGTCACTGTTGAAATCATAGTAGAAGATAATATAACTTCTGAGTCTTCCGGAAAATTTAGATATGTACAGAGCAAAGTTGGAGAAAATCTCCAATGAGAGATCTTCTTATACTTTCTATTTTTGCTTTTTTTGTAATAAGGAGCTTAAAGCAACCCCACATAGCCCTTCTTCTCATGTGTTGGATTGGATATATGAACCCGCACAGAATGTCCTGGGGTTTCATGTATGATTTTCCACTATATTATGTTAGTGCCTTAATTACACTTGCTCTGACTTTCTTCGCCCTCCAAAAAAAGTCTGCTGAAGCACCGCCTATTAACTCCGTAGTAATAGTATTAATTATCTTCATATTTTGGCTATTTATAACTACACTTGACGCATTTTTCTTTGATGACGCTAAAAATTCATTCATAAAGTTTCTAAAGATTCAAGTTGGTATTTTTTTAACTTTAATGTTTATCAACACCAAGGATAAAATAATTCAACTTGTTTCAGTCATTACTTTTTCTATTGGATTTTTTGGAATTAAAGGAGGAGTTTTTTCATTAATGACAGGGGGGGCGTATAGAGTATGGGGACCACCAGATAGCTTCATTGAAGGAAATAATGAATTAGCCTTAGCTTTATTAATGCTTATTCCCTTTGTTTATTTTCTGATTACCTATGTTGAAAAAAGGTGGTTGAAAATAATCCTTTGGACATCTGCTTTTCTAATGCTTACTTCCTCGGTTTTCTCATATTCTAGAGGAGCCTTTTTAGCCATGATAGCTATGCTATTTTTTCTATGGTTACGCAGTTCCAAAAAACTTGTCCTAGGAATCGTATTTGCTTTATTGACTATAACTGCAATACCATTTATTCCTAGTGTGTGGTTTGACCGGATGAATACTATAAACACATATGAAGAAGATGCTTCTGCCCTTGGTCGCATCAACGCTTGGTATTTTGCTTTTAACGTAGCAAAAGATAATTTTACAGGCGGCGGGTATGACATTTGGGATAAAAAGCTCTTTCAAATTTATGCTCCAGATCCTTCTGCTGTTCATGAGGCACACAGTATTTATTTTGAAACAATGGGTGAACATGGTTTTGTAGGATTCCTATTGTTTTTTATACTTTTCCTTTCCGGGTGGCTTATGGCGTCTAAGACTAGGCGTGACTCTCGTAAGCATGAGGACTACAAATGGGTTTCAAATTTAATGTCAATGAGCCAAGTTAGCCTCGTCGCATATGCAACTGGAGGGGCATTTTTAGGGTTGGCATTTTTTGATCTACCGTACCACATACTAGTGATTATTGTAGTTACAAATAGATACTTTTATAGAGAAGTTAACCAAAAAACCGGACGAGATAATACTCTGCAATCTATTGAAAATAGATATTCAAAAAGAGCTGTTAACACAAAACTCTAATTTCGGAGAGAGGTATAAGGTTAATGAATAGCGCCGAACCCACACAGGAAAAAAAACACGTCACCTATCTACTGAAAATAATTAGTTGGATTGCAATACTTCTTATTTTACCTCTACAAAAATGTTTTCCCGATGTACAGCCCGAACCGAAAAATTCAGCCCCTTGGGTTGGGGAAGACTTCCAAGGCGCCCCTTGTATTGGAGGACCACAAGCATATGGCCCATATAACTATAACAATCCTATACACCGAAGAGGGCCTTTAAATTTAGTAGAGAAAGCACATTTTACGATTGCCGAGGCTAGATTAATCCCTAGACATAATGGCAATATCAGACATATGTTAAGCGATATAGACTATACCGTACGGGCGTTTCCCAATCATCATAGAGCTCTATACTCATTAATCCAATACAAACTCAAATACGACAAAAAATTTAGTATGGAGACTCCGGCGGAATGTTATATATTCAGAGCTATCAATTTTAAGAAAAAAGATCCAATTCTATATTTACTCCAGGGAATTTTACTTCATAGATTTAAGAACTACAAAGAGAGCTTGATTTATTACAAAAAATCAGAATCCTTAGGTAACAAGTCTGCTGAATTATTTTACAACATGGGTTTAGCGTACTACAAAATAAAGAAAATAGAGGATGCAAAGAAATATGCGAAAAAGGCTAAATCATTAAATTACCCTCTGACATCTCTTTACCAGAAACTTGGATTAGAATAACCATTTTCATTCGACTAAGAAAGAGTACTTAAAAAAGAAAAAATAAGAACATAAACATAAATTTCACATTAGAGACACTATGGATTTTAGCATGGGAAAAAGGCCATCTTCACTATGATAAATACATCATGTTAAAAGCATTATCCTACTCCCTCGCTTCTAAAAATATAGGGATGATAATCAGCCTTGCCACGTCTATAGTTTTAGCCCGATTAATATCGCCAGAAGAAATAGGGATCTACACTATAGCCTCTATTTGTATCAGTTACGCTCAATTCATAAGAGATTTCGGCATACCAGATTACCTAATTAAGGAAAAAAATATAACCCAACAAAAAGTTAGTTCAGCCTTTACTCTAATGCTTATTATTTCTATTTCTTTAGTTTTCATTCTAGCATTATCTTCACCTGCTATAGCAAATTTTTATGAAGTAAAAGATATTGAAAACATAATCTATATACTAAGTCTAAACTTTCTAATAATCCCCTTTGGATCGAGCATGCTAACCCTTTTTAGGAGGCAAATGAATTTCAAGCCAATATTCATCGCAAATATAGTTTCCATCAGTTCAAATGCAGCCATAGCGATCCCTATGGCCTTTGCAGGTTATTCTTTCTACGCCCTTGCAGTAGCAGCATTATTTTCAAACTTAATACAGACTGTAGTTCTTTATTTTTTTAAAACAAACCAGTACAGTTTTTCTATATCCTTCAGAAACATTAAGGATATAATTAGCTTTGGTGGAAGTATGAGTATAGCTAATATTTTGATATTTGTTGGGGAGTCAATAATAGAAATATTGGCGGGAAAATTCATTGGTATGGCAGAAGTAGGCCTCTACTCCAAAGCAAAAGCCACAATATATTTATTTAGCCAAACTATATTACAAGCAGTTCGCCCGGTAGCTTCTCCATACTTCGCTCAAATTGAAAGACAGAAAGGTGATGTTCTCTATCACTACACACAAATAACCAAATATGTTTTGTACTTAGCCTTACCTTTCTCGTTTATGATTATTTTCTGCTCTGAAGAGATCATACTACTATTATTCGGAAAAAACTGGATTAATGCAGCCCCTCTCATGTCAATATTAGGAATAGAAATGTTTTTCTATTCCTTTTCTTTCTTCGCTGGAACTTTGGTTACATCATTGGGATTATCCAATGTATATCTAAGATTGCAAGGAGGCATAGCGATTTTAAAAATAGCAGCAGCGGTCATACTAGTATCTAATGGTATTGACGCAATAATATTCGGATATATTTTTATAGCCGCATCATCTGTTCTTGCTACATTTATCGTTCTTAGACGACATATTTCTTTTAAATTTTCTGATTTATCAAGAATGGTAAGCAGACCCCTTTTAGCAACCTCTCTATTCTCAACTATCTATTTTAGTTTCTTACATTTTTTAGATGATTTTAGTTTTCCAGGAATTATAAGCGGAGTGACATCTGGTTTATTTTACTTAGTAATCTTGTATTTTATGGAGAGAGATTCTATTCGAAAACTTCATGCTTCTATTAAGGTTTAAATTTATTGAATATGAGGGATCCAAGTGGACGTATCTGTTATAGTCGCAGTATTTAATACACCTTCTCAGTATTTATGGGATAGCGTTAAGAGTGTTCTTAAAGATCAAGACTACGTTAAAGAGCTCGTTGTTATAGATGACTGGTCAAGTAACGGTGACACCATTGAAGCTTTAAGAAAAATATCCAGACTTGACAAAACAATCGTTAAGAAAAACGCTTTTGGTAAAGGGCTAGCCCTCGCAAGGAATTTTGGCGTTAGTATTTCATCAGGAAAATACGTATGCTTTCTTGATTCCGATGATATATTAACGGAAAGCTCTATAGAAATTAGAAGAAACAAAATGATTGATCTTTCCGTTAGCTGGCTTGGCGGAGACTTTCTACTTTGTGATGAAAAGCTAATTAGTAAAAGTGACGAAGGTTTCTTTTCATCAAAAAAGGAGAACATTACACCTTTAAAAGGTATAGATGATGCCCCATGCTTCTTGAATATACCTTCTCCCTCCTATGAATTTTTCATGCGCTATACACCATTAATGAATTCTATAACTTCTATTTTCAATAGAATAGAATATATCGAATCCGGTGGATTCGAAAAGAAACTAAGGTTACAGCAGGACCTAAATTTTCATTTACGCTATTCATTAGATCATGAGTTTGTTTTTATACCGGATATAGTAGCCCGAGTAAGGCGCCATGGAAATAATTCTACAACTTCAAACTTAAAGACCCTTCTTTGGAGGTATAGAGCATTAAATATGCTCAAAACACATATAGAAGATGAAAAACATAGGGTCCTTCTTTATACAAAAAAACAGGATACTTTTTTTCAAATACTTAGAACATTGAAGTACACCAAAGCACGAGGTGCTACGAAAGAAATTCTTCAATTTGTCAAAGATGGGAATAATGACTTCTACAGGAAGCCAACATCATGCTAAATTATTTTCGGAAAACTTACTACATATTGAGAAAATTATACATTCTAATATTAGCATACCAACCCTCAAATGGTTTGAGGTCGTTTTTCTACAACATTCTAGACGGATATGAAATTAAAAACTCAAAGATCGGATGGGGAACAGTTATTAATGTACATAAATTTAAAGTTTGCAACTCAAGCATCGGAAAACGTAACAAATTTTTAGGGCCAATGCTTGTCGATATTAACGACAATAGCATTATTGGGAATATGAACCAGTTCATATGTGGCGACTGGGTATCTAGCTCAAGCGCTACCCCTCCATTTAAGAGATCGTTAGTATTAGAAAGGAAATCCTGGATTACAGGCGAACATTATTTCGATATAGCCGGTATGATCAAAATAGAAGAAAAGAGCACAATAGCCGGACGACGTTCAGAATTTTGGACACATGGTGTCGGCGCCTCTGACCGAGATATTATAATTGGCGGAAACTCCTATATCGGAAGTGGATGCAAGTTCGCACCTGGTTCATCTATATGCAATGGCACATTAGTTCAAATTGGTACGATAATTACACAGAAATTTAAGGAACAAAATGTAATAATAGCAGGAGAAAAATCGAAAATAGTAAAGAGAAATTCAACATGGAAAACCAAGTTCGAACACATTAAGAACTAATAAAATCCACAAAAATTATTTTCACAATTGATTGCAAGCACAACCGTATACTGTTTTAAGTTTTATTCAATCATTAAAACACTCATAGCCAACAAAGTGAGCGCTCATGAAAATAGGCTTTATTTCCTACCCTATGTTATTTCAGAGAAATGGCGGCCTTCAAATACAAATACGAGAAACACTCTTGTCATTACGTAAACTAGGGGTCGACGCAAACATTGTTGACCCCTTGAATTCAGATTTATCTGAATATGATATTTTGCATGTATTTTCAATTAACCATGGAAATCATAACATTATCAACACAGCAAAGGAAAAAGGCTGTAAAGTTATTTTATCGCCTCTTGCAGAAGAAAAATGGACCGAAAGCATTGCTAAAAGATGCAAATTAATTGACAAAATTATTGGTAAATTTACCAATTATCTGAATTATAGTTTTTATTCTCAAGCCTACAAAGGCATACAGAATTGCGACCATATTATTGCACTTGGGAATCAAGAATCTCTCGCTTTATCAAACGCTTTCGATGTAAGAAAAGAAAAAATATCGATTATCGAAAACGGTGTTCCTGAACGTTTTTTTTCTGCAACTCCTAATCTTTTCTACGAGAAAATAAAAATAGATGGTGAATTTATACTCTGTGTTGGCTCTATAAATGAAAACAAAAACCAACTAACTTTATCAAAAGCTTTATCCCAATTTCTACCTGATCTAAAACTAGTTTTAATCGGCCATACCTCCACTAGCAACAAAGATTATTTGAATAAGGTACTTGAAAACACTAATGTGATCTATCTAGGCCCTTTAGACTACGATGACCCTCTATTGGAATCAGCGTATACCGCGGCATCAATTTTCGCTCTCCCTAGTTTTGGAGAGGTATTTCCTTTATCGTCGCTAGAATCGTTAGCTTCCGGAACTCCTGTTATTATGACAAAAAACTCATCAATGAAATTAAAAAATTCTGGCAACGAATTCCTGACATTTGACCCTAGTAACGCAAAAGAAATCTCCAACACTATTAAAAAGGTTCTGAGGAAAAAACCCGATTCTGAACAATGTAGAAATATTGTTTATAACTTCAGATGGGACATCGTTGCCAAGAAACTTCTTAATATCTATTCTAAATTAGATAAATACTCATGAATCAATTCCTCATTATATCAATATTTTTTTGATAGAACCGATAATCCATTCTATTTCGTAATTACTCAATGTTTGATGACAAGGAAGCTGTATTAATTTCAACCTATAATCTCTACTTATATTGCAATCCGTATCAACCAGCTCCTCCCATCGCCATATAGGAATGCCTTTGTGTTTCAGCTTCGGAAAGGTAAGCTCCGGGTTGTCGATTAAGACTGGTATCACATAGGGTACTGTTGTATCTGATAGATTCTCAAATAACGGTTTTATCCCTTCTATATTGCAGAGTTCCGATACTATGTACTGATAATTTTTTCTCCGCTTAGAAATATTCGTCCGGGAATTCCAGTAAGTAGTTATCGCTTTGGTGGTATAACTGGCCCTGACTCCAATTTGCTCTGGCATAAACCACTGAAATACATCTCGCGTTAAATGCCGCTTTTTCTCGGTTGTGGCACTATATTCGGATCGCACCTTTTCGCTCGAATCATCAGGCTTACTTCTGTGCTTCAACAAACGCCCTAAAATCCCCAATCGCGAATAATTGGCGGCCATCTCCAGTGTGTTGATGCAGGATTTCAGCTGCTGATAAGGACCTTGTGACCTACTAAAAATCTGCTGCGCAGGTATTTCTTCTTTGTTGGAAACCAACACCCCCCCTTCAACACCGGGGAAGAACTTGACGGTACTGGCTATAGAATAATCACCCACGGAACCCAAGAGCTGCTCGCCAGCTGTACCGTAGAAACTGTGGGCACAGTCTTCAATTAACGCGATTGAATTTTGATCACAAAACGCCCTTAAACGATCTAAATCTTGGGCAAAACCAAAAAAATGAGGTACTAGCAGTGCTTTGGTTTCCTTCGTTATTCGCCTCCGTAGCTCACCAATATCGATTTGCAGATCCGACGTCAGGGAATAAAAAACGGGGCTTGCACCAACATATAACACCGGCTCCAACATAGACCCACAGTGGTACGCGGGCAATAAAACCTCATCTTCCTGCGATATATCCAATAATTGCAGGACATAATAAAGCGCCATTCTTCCGCTAGGCACAAATACAGCATCAGGCTGCAGGAAGCGGCTGTGTCTTGAGTTATCGGCTAGAAAAGAAAGATCACTAAATGAAAAAGCGGGCAGCATTGGAACCTTGGGCGTTGGATAGTGTTTCGCAGCTTCCGGTAGCTCATATATTTCAAAATCCATTATTTTTGATTGCCCTATATTTTTCATTGTCGTTTTAGTAAAGCCATCTTTAGCTTAGATAAAATCACCACGGTTCAAATAATTATTTGCCAGCTGGAAACCAAATCCAATTGGTGACTGCCTCCAAGGCGTGTACCTTGGAATCTGGTACAGATCAGTACCTGCATCGGATACACCGGCACTGGTCGTAACCGCCTGTTTATAGCCGGATTCCTTCACAGCTTCAATCGCGTCCATGTTGTAATCAGCATTTGGTTTGCCGTTTGGATAGGCGAAGGAGGAAATTTCTTGGTCTATGATTTGCTCTAATATGGATTTGTTCTCTTTGACCTCGCTGAAAATATCCTTTCTGTCCAAGTTCGCCAAGATTGGATGGCTACAGGTATGACCTCCAATTTCCATACCCTCATTGACCAATTCTCTGATCTCATCCTTGGTCATCATCAATCTTTTTTTGGCTTTGGAAGAGCTGCAAAATCGGTCAACAAATTCAGAACGTTCTCGAGTAGGCAAGTGCTTCACCTGTTTCAATATAGATGAAGCTAAAGTCTCCTTTTTATCTTCTTCAACTAACAGACTCGAATCTATATCCAAAAAATCGAGCTCTTCTTTTTTTACACCTCTGACTCGAACCTCTTCAATAATTCTGTCATTCCACATCATTCCATCATCAATAAAATCAGAAGATATAAAGAAAGTCGCTTTTAAATCATGCTTCAACAAAACAGGAAGGGCAACGGAGTAATTGTCAGCATAACCGTCATCAAATGTAATAACCAATGATCGAGGAGGGAGGTCCCCCTCCCTAAGTAAATCAACTGCCTGACTAAGCGTTAACACATTGAAACGGCTTTTTATCCAATTCATATGCTGTTCAAACTGACCAGCGATCGGAGTAATTGGCCGCATAGGGTCAAATTCGCTGAGAACTTGATGGTAAATTAGGATAGATAATTTATTGGGGTAGGAAAGACACCGAAATAACAACTTAACGCTCATATATAGACCTTCACGGTAGCTACCAAACCAAAACGTATTTTATCTTAAAGAATCATGAAAGTTAGCTTTAATTTATCTGTCTAAGATATAAAACGTAAATTAAAAAACTATTTCCATCCTGTTAGGGATGGTCTGAACAAGTAGCCCCAAACTGTCCGGTTTCTATTTTCAACGCGGAAATACCTCGCTGGATCGTCATTCCGCCTTTTTTGTTACCCGCT
>JAPHRD010000101.1 GCA_026196225.1 Motiliproteus sp. | reverse complement strand
TGGTGTTGGTTGAACTGGAGTTTTGGTCAACAACAGCTTAACCGGAACGCACCACCGTCTCTTTCTTATTTCACCCTAACCCGCGAAGAACCTTTTTTTGTGCCTGTAGAAACCCAAGCCGAATCTTGGCGGTGCACTGATTTAGTTTCAAAAAACATGGTGCACGATAATGGTGCGAAAATGAATTTAGACTTATGCTTAATAACGGTGCTATCTCCCTGAAAGTCTGATTTTTAGAGGGGATTGATAAATGTTAATCATGGTGCGTTTTTTGCTATTTAATTCAGTACTGTGAAAATCTGGTTTATTAACAGTCATTGGTGGGATCAAATCGGTGCAGGGCGTTTATAAGCAGTTATTAGACAATCTATCGACCGCGGTATTGATGCTTGATGGTGAGCGATGCTTGGGTTACCTCAATCCGGCGGCAGAGATGTTGTTTGAGGTCAGCGCTAAGCGGATGCTTGGCGAGAATATTGTCGGCCTGATTCGGGATCACGCAGATTTCCATGATGTATTGATCGAGTCGGCAAATACGGGCCATCCCTTTGCACGGCGAGAAGCGAAGCTGGTGCTGCACAGTGGAAAAGAGTTGGCAGCAGACTACTGGGTAACTCCCTTGATCTCGGATCATGTGGGTTCGCTGGTGGTCGAATTTCAACCCCGGGACCGTTTAAATCGAATTGGCCGAGAAGAGGATGCGCGCAACCAGCGAGAAACAACTCGGGGATTGATCCGAGGCTTGGCCCACGAAATTAAAAACCCATTGGGTGGGATACGAGGCGCGGCACAACTGTTAGATCGAGCATTGCCGGATGACAGTTTGGCTGATTACACCCAGGTTATTATCGAAGAGGCGGACCGGCTGAAAAATCTGGTTGACCGTATGCTGGGGCCGCGCACGCTGCCACAAATTAGATCGATTAATATTCACCAGATTCTCGAACGCATCTATAACTTGGTGGGAGCCGAGGTTGGCACTAGCGTAGAGATTATTAGGGATTACGATCCCAGCATTCCGGACATCGAAGCAGACGAAGAGCAGCTGATTCAGGCAGTGTTAAATGTGGTCCGAAACAGTGTGCAGGCGCTGACCGAGTCGAACACAGAGCGCCCCAAGGTAATGCTGCGTACTCGAACCGTACGTCAGTTCACCTTGGGGGCTGATCGACACCGTTTGGTGTGCCAATTGGCGGTAGTCGACAATGGCCCCGGTGTGCCAGATTCCCTAAGAGAAACCATTTTTTATCCGATGATCAGCGGCCGGGCCGAAGGCACCGGTCTGGGGCTGTCCATTGCCCAAGCCATCATTCACCAGCATCAGGGGCTGATTGAATGTAAGAGTGAGCCTGGGCGTACAGAGTTTAAGATTTATATTCCCTTGGAGCAGAATCATGAGAACAACTAGTAATGTATGGATTGTCGATGATGATCGATCGATCCGTTGGGTACTCGAAAAAGCTCTGGAGCAAGAGGGGATAGAAACAAAGTCTTTTGACAGCGGTGATGCGGCGTTGAAAGCGTTGGAGCGGGGATGCCCCGATACCCTTATCAGCGATATCCGTATGCCAGGCATTGATGGTTTTGAGCTGCTAAATTCAATCCAGGTTCAGCACCCGCAGCTGCCCGTTATCATTATGACGGCGCATTCCGATTTGGACAGTGCGGTTGCCTCCTATCAGGGTGGGGCGTTTGAATATCTGCCAAAACCCTTTGATGTGGATGATGCCGTTTCATTGGTTAAGCGCGCTGTGGCCCATGCATTGGAGAATAGCGATGCAGCTCCAGTCGTGGAAATGGAAGAGGATGCCGAAATTATCGGTGCCGCTCCGGCCATGCAAGAGGTATTTCGAGCTATTGGGCGCCTGTCGCAGTCCAATATTACGGTGCTTATAAATGGTGAGTCGGGGACAGGTAAAGAGCTGGTTGCTCATGCCCTGCATACTCACAGTCCGCGAGTTAAGTCTCCGTTTATCCCGTTGAACATGGCTGCAATTCCCAAGGATCTAATTGAATCGGAATTGTTTGGTCACGAAAAAGGAGCCTTTACCGGTGCAGGCGGTCAACGAAAAGGTCGCTTTGAACAATCCGACGGTGGAACGCTTTTTCTGGATGAGATCGGTGATATGCCGGCCGATACTCAAACCCGTTTGCTGCGGGTGCTGGCGGATGGTGAATTCTATCGGGTGGGTGGTCATACGCCGATCAAAGTGGATGTGCGGATTATCGCGGCGACACACCAGAACCTTGAGGAGCTGGTTCGCGAGGGGCGTTTTCGTGAAGATTTGTTCCATCGGCTTAACGTTATTCGTATTCATATTCCCAAGCTCAGCGAGCGCCGTGAAGATATTCCCAAGCTGGCTCAGCACTTTCTGAGCCAAGCCGCAGAAGAGCTGGCGGTGGAGTGCAAGGTGCTTACGTCGGATACGGAAAATTATCTGTGTTCTCTGCAATGGCCCGGTAACGTCCGTCAATTGGAGAACGCCTGTCGCTGGATCACCGTTATGGCTTCCGGTCGTGAGGTGATGATCTCCGATCTGCCGCCAGAACTATTGGCGGAGGAAGAGGTCGATATGCCCGCCGGTAGTTGGGAGCAGGCTTTGCGCACCTGGGCAGATCAAGAGCTCAGTCGTGGTCAGCAGGATCTGTTGGGTGTAGCAGTGCCGGCCTTTGAGCGGATAATGATTGAAACAGCATTGAAGCATACCGGTGGTCGCCGCCGTGATGCCTCCATTTTGCTGGGTTGGGGGCGTAACACACTGACCCGTAAGATCAAGGAGCTGGGGATGGATAATGAGGCTCCTGCAGAGGAGTAAACTCGTAAGCTCTGCGTTATTCGAAAGCCATTGATACCATCCCTCGGCGTCGCGCTCTATAATTGTCCATCGATTGAGGAGCGCGATTTTTACCATGCTGCATATTGTTTTATACCAACCTGAAATTCCCCCCAATACCGGAAATATTATCCGTTTGTGTGCCAATACCGGATTTAAGCTGCATCTGATCGAGCCGCTTGGCTTTGATTTGGATGAGAAAAAAGTTCGTCGAGCTGGGTTGGATTATCATGCTATGGCTAATGTGGAGCGGCATTCCTCTCTGGACGGTTGTTTAAAGCAATTGGCGCCGGGAACGGTCTACGGTCTAACTACCAAGGGTAGTCGGTGTCATGCCGAGGCTAGCTTTAAGGCTGGAGATATCTTGTTGTTCGGACCAGAAACCCGAGGGTTGCCGATGGAGGTTTTAGATACGCTTCCGCCGGAGCAGCGCTTGCGCCTGCCGATGATGGATAGTAGCCGCAGTCTGAATCTTTCGAATACGGTGGCGGTAATGGTTTATGAGGCGTGGCGTCAACTTGATTTTGATGGCGGTCGATAGAGTCGGAGCTTAGAAAGCGAATAAAAAACGGGGCTAGATAGCCCCGTTTTTTATTCGCTGTTGCGGCTACGATTAGTGAGTTTCAGGAGTCGCTTCAGGCTGCTTTTGTTGTTGCTGTTTCATCTGCTCGGCAAACAGCGCTTCGAAGTTCACTGGTGCCAGCATCAGTGAAGGGAAGCTGCCTTTGTTAGCCATGTTGTCGACCACTTCACGGGCATATGGGAACAGAATAGTGGGGCAGAAGGCGCCCAGAGTGTGCTGCAGTTGAGGGCCTTCGATGTTTTCAACTTTGAATAGACCGGCCTGTTGTACTTCTACCAGAAATGCAGGCTCGCCCTCGCACTTGGCAATAACTGTCAGACTCAGAATAACCTCGAAGTGGTTATCATTGATCTTGTTGGTTTTGGTGTTCAGATCCAGATTTACTTCTGGAGTCCAGTCTTTAGTGAAGATTGCTGGCGAACCAGGGGCTTCGTAAGAGGCATCTTTCAGATACAGACGTTGGACGGAAAAATGAGGTGTTGCTTGGTTCTCGTTTTGAGCGTTTGCTTCTTGTTCAGCCATGTTTGATATTCCTGATTCCAATAATTTCAATAAACCGAATGGGGTCTCTTTTACGCCGATGCACTAAGCATAGGGTCAAGTTCGCCCGTATATTCGAGGCTGTGCAATTCGTCACAGCCGCCAATGGACATGCCGTCTATAAAAATCTGAGGGACGGTATGTCCGCCACCTTTCTCCATCATTTCCATGCGTTTTCTTGGATCCAGGTCAACCCGAATTTCTTCAAAGGGGACCTGTTTACGCTCCAGCAAAGCCTTGGCGCGAATGCAGTAGGGGCAATATAGGGTTCCGTATAAAACAACGTCTGCCATGATACTTGATCTTTAGTTGTTACTTTTTGACCAATGGCAGATTTTGAGCTCGCCATTCGGTAATTCCGCCCTGCAGGCGAACAACATTTTCAAAACCCGCTTCTCTGAGCTTCTTAGTTGCCATGGAGGAAACCTGTCCGAGGTTACAGACCACGATAATGGGTTTCTCTTTGTACTTGTTTAGTTCTACCAGGCGCTTATCGAACTCTTTGTGAGGAACGTTGACGGAAGCCATAAGGTGTCCGGTCTTAAATTCCTTCTGGTCGCGGATGTCGACCACCACCGCCTCTTCTTTGTTGATCATGTTGGTGGCGATATGGGTGGAGATCGATTTCCCACCTTTACGTGTCTCGTTAAAGAACAGTGCTGCGAGGGTAACTATCAGGGCTAGAAACAACTCCCAGTGGTTCGTAGCAAATTCGATAAATTGATCCATTACTGAATTTCCGGATGCTAATTAAAGATTGAATTGGACTGCGCTGCAGCCGTGTTAGCCGATGCGAGAGTATACCCTTTCATGAAGCTGGAAACCACGTGTAGCTGCGGTTTCGCGGCTGTTAGGTGAGTGGGCGATTATGCTTGGTGGTGATGGGGTTTTGAATGTAGAGAAAGTAAATTTGATTCCATTTTATATATTATTGAGCAATCAAAATTAAATTGTGATTTATCCATATTTGAATTAAAATAATCAAAATCGACAATTCGCTAACTAAAAGAAAAATTCAAGCATGCAAGAGAAAGAGTTGAGACTGCTATTTAATGCTGGGTGCTTCAAACTCTGCCGTGCTGTTCCGATCTCGATGGCCAAAGGTTGGAACCTGAAGTTCATCACTCAGGATGACCGCGAAGAGGCGCTAACGCTTCAGCGAAACAGTCGCGAACGTGAGTTTAAAAGCCTGGACGGTGCCGTTTCTGTAGCGAGGAAAGTCGGGTTCGATTGGGTGCGCGTCGAGATTGGCAATCTGCACTGGGAAGAGCAGATTTAGGTGCGCCGATGAAGCTGCTGAGAAACGCACTGCTGTTTAGCATGGTGCTTTGGGCTGCGGTAGCTCAAGGGTCTCCATTGTCGCAGCTTAGCGAACGTTTACGCAGTGGGGTGCCCGTAGATGATGGGCTAACCCAGCAGTTGCTTGATTCTGCCGATGGTATGTTCGCTCTCGGTTGGCTATACGAACATGGCAGCTACGGCTTTCCTGTCCGCGGGGAAACCGCTTACGACTACTATCAGCGCGCGGCAGAGATGGGGCAGATGGATGCTGCTCACTACTGTTGGTGGCGTTGCCTTCACTTCACTCCAGCATTAATCAAAGCGTTGCGACTGTCCGCAGAGAAAGGGGATCCCCAGGGGCTCTATCTCCATGCCATGTGGCAGGCTCGTCAAAGTGGAACGGCATTAGCGACTGCTGATCAGAACCTAGTGGCGGCTGCCAAGCAAAAACATCCCGAAGCGATCAGTGAGCTGTATATGCAGCATTTTCTGCAGTGGAGCGGTGTTAAACGCAGTTTTGATGAGGCTCAGGAGAAATTAACCCGGTGCGCCGATGAAGGTGTAGTGGTTTGCTACCTGTTATTGGGGGCTCTGCATCAGCGTCATGGTAATGCCGAAGAGGCGTTGCTCAATTATCTAATTCTTCAGCAGTTGGACTACGGCACCTTCCGCCAATATCTCTCTTTTTCTCGCCTGGCCTCGTTAGAGCAGCGGCTGCCATCTGCCAGTCTGGCTGTGTTGCATTCCCGCGTCGCCACTCGTCTAGCCAATCACTCCGCTACCGGTTTTGATGTCTTGGATCGTTTTAAGGTCTGCGCATCCGACGCTACTTACAGCTGCGTTAGAGCCCTGGTGAAGCGTGATCAGGTTTGTATGCTGGGTTACTTTAGTGATGCCGAGTTTGCAGGTTTTCGGCAATCGGCGGCCTATCGTGATTGCATGGATTTTTCGGCAATCGAGTAAAATAGAATCAGGCTGTTCAACTCTTGACCTGTTTCTCCCTTCAGAAACTGGCAGTCCTGCCAGAGGACACGTAAAATAGCCGCTTCTCGATTTTAGCCATCAGGATGTACCCTTTTATGTCCCATCAAAACAAGCCTACCGCCCTGCTGATTCTTGACGGCTGGGGCTTCAATGAAAGTGCCGACAACAATGCTGTGGCTGCAGCTAATACTCCGGTTTATGACCAGCTCTGGCAGCAAGCGCCAAAGTCTATGGTGGCGACATCCGGTATGGCTGTAGGTTTGCCAGAGGGGCAGATGGGGAACTCTGAAGTGGGCCATATGAATATCGGGGCGGGACGTATCGTCTACCAAAATTTCACCCGCATCTCCAAGGCTATTGAAGAAGGTGATTTCTTCGTCAATCCGGTGTTGGTTGAAAACATGGATCGCGCTATCAGCCAGGGTAAGGCTGTCCATATTCTAGGGCTTCTGTCTCCGGGTGGTGTGCATAGTCACGAGCAGCATATCTATGCGCTATGCGAAATGGCAGTTAAGCGTGGTGCTGAGCAGCTTTATGTTCATGCCATTCTGGATGGTCGGGATATGCCGCCGCGCAGTGCCCAGCCTTCCATTGAAGGGTTGGATGCGAAGCTTAAAGAGCTCGGCAAAGGGGCAATCGCCACGGTGACAGGCCGCTATTACAGCATGGACCGTGACAATCGTTGGGATCGGGTTCAACTCGGTTACGACGCCATGACTCTGGGGCAGGGTGTGCACACCGCGAACTCTGCTAGCGAAGCGCTGGCGCAGGCCTATGGTCGTGATGAAAATGATGAATTTGTTCCGGCGACGGTCATTGTTGATCAGCAGGGTAATCCTGCAGGTGTTGTGGCTGATGGTGATACGGTTATCTGCGCTAACTTCCGGCCCGACCGTGCGCGTGAGATCACCCGCGCTTTTGTCGATTCTGATTTTGATGGCTTCTCTCGCCAGGCGACACCAGCGTTGGCTGGTTACGTGATGATGACCGAGTATGCTGCCGATATTGATGCCCACTGTGCCTATCCGCCGGCAAAGATCAGCAATGGTCTGGGGGAACATATCTCCAATCTAGGGAAGACGCAGCTGCGGATTGCCGAAACTGAAAAGTACGCTCACGTTACCTTCTTTTTTAACGGTGGTCGCGAAGAGCCTTACGTTGGCGAAGAGCGAATCCTGGTCCCTTCTCCGAAAGTGGCTACCTATGATCTCAAGCCAGAGATGAGCGCGCCGGAGGTGACCGATAAGCTGGTTGAAGCGATCCAGGGTGGTGGCTTCGATCTGATTGTATGCAACTACGCTAATCCTGACATGGTGGGCCATACCGGGAAATTCGATGCCGCGGTTAAGGCTGTTGAAACCGTGGATCAGTGTGTAGGCCGGGTGGTTGAGGCGTTAAATAGCGTCGGCGGTCAGGTGCTGATTACGGCGGATCACGGAAATGTTGAGTTGATGAGTGATCCCTCCACCGGGCAGGCTCATACCGCACACACTCTTTGGCCGGTTGGCTTGGTCTACTCAGGGCCTCAGAAGGTTGATCTTAAAGATGGCTGTCTGGCGGATTTGGCGCCCACATTGCTGGAGCTGATGGGGCTGGATGTACCTGCCGAAATGAGTGGTAAATCTCTTCTTAATTCATCGATCTAAACTCTGATTGGTGTCAGTGTACAGCTGGGTGGTGCTGGTTTATAGTTCAGGATCACCCAGGGCCACTGTATGCGATCTCTGACCTCAGTATTTTCTTCAATATCAAAGCTTTCCCTGCTGTGCCTATTGTTGTCACAGTTGGGTTGGAGCCTGTCTGTCAGTGCCGCGGATGCTAAGGCGACCGAGAAACAGATTCGCCAGTTGCAATCCGAGATCAAGACGTTAGAAAAGCAGCTCAAACACTTCAAAGGCGAAAGCCAAACGGTGGAAGCGAGTATTCGCCGTTCAGAGATTGCTGCGGGCAAATTCAGTCAGGCGATTCGAGTCAATCAAAAGAAGATGGCGACCGTTGATCGCCAGCTCAGTGAGTTGGGTGAAGAGCAGCAGCGGCTCGAGCAAGCCAAGGTGGTTCAAGCAGAAGTCCTAGCCCAGCAGTTAGCCGCTGCTTACCGGATTGGTCGCCAGGACCAGCTTAAATTACTCCTCAATCAGCAGCACCCGGAACGTATCTCCCGACTGTTGCAATACTATCAATACCTGAACCGCTCCCGCGTTGAAGCGATAGCGATCTTCCAGCAAACCCTGGATTCGTTGGCAGATGTGGAGCGGAATATCGATCAACAGCAGCAGCAATTAAAGAGTGAGCGGGCGGAGCTAAAAAACAATTCGGAACAACTGGACCAGAGTCGACGTCAAAGGGTTCAGGCCTTAAAACAGTTGCGCGGTGAAATAAAAGGTACGGACAAGCGTCTAGGAAGGCTGAAGCAGGACCGTAAACGGTTGCAGCAAGTGCTGAAACAGCTGCAACAAACACTGAAAAAAATCGACCTGGCGTGGCAGAGCAAGGAGTTCAGGCAGCTCAAGGGTAAGCTTAGCTGGCCGACAAAAGGTAGAGTTATCCAGGGATTTGGCAGCAGGGCCGTTCAAGGGATCAAGAACGAAGGTATGTTGATCAAGGCCCCAATGGGGCGCAACGTACGTGCGGTGCACCATGGAAGGGTGGTGTTCTCAGACTGGATTCGCGGCTTTGGGCTGCTAATAATAGTTGACCATGGCAGTGGCTATATGAGTTTATATGGCCATAACCAAAGCTTGCTGAAAGAGGTGGGAGACTGGGTCTCTGCCAACGAAACTATTGCAACTGTTGGCGATAGCGGCGGTCTAGATCAACCAGGCCTCTATTTTGCTATCCGTTATAAAGGCCAACCCTACAATCCCAAACCCTGGCTACGCAGGCTAAAGGGCTAAATTTAAGGAATCAGGATTCATGCTAGGTCGCCACAAATTGATCTCACCGCTTTTGCTGACAGCTTGTTTTGGTCTGTCGATGCTGTCACTGGCTGATGCAGCCGAGAATGATGGTGCCAAGCAGTCCGAAGCCCACCCTCGTGTCCAGCCCTTGCCATTGCAGGAGTTGAGAACCTTTACCGAAATATTTGAGCGGATCAAAACTGCTTACGTCGAGCCGGTGGATGATGCCGAGCTGCTGGAAAGTGCGATTCGCGGGATGTTGTCCGGTCTAGATCCACACTCCAACTATCTGGATCCTGATGCGTTTAAAGATCTTCGGGTCAGTACCAGCGGAGAATTTGGTGGCCTGGGTATCGAAGTTGGTCTGGAAAACGGATTTGTGCGAGTGGTTGCGCCGATTGATGATACGCCTGCCCAGCGAGCCGGTATTCAGTCCGGGGATATGATTATCAAGTTGGACGATAAAGCAGTTAAAGGCATGGGGCTGCAGGAAGCTGTAAAACTGATGCGTGGGAAGATAGGCACCGATATCCTCCTGACTATCGTTCGTGAAGGTGAAGCCAAACCTATAGAGATCAAGGTAACCCGGGCGGCCATTAAAATCACCAGCGTTAAGCGACGTCTGCTGGAAGAGAACTACGGCTACCTGCGTATCTCGCAATTTCAAGTTAATACCGGTAATGACCTAATCAAGGCGATGAAGAAACTGGATAAGGAAGGGGACATCAAAGGCTATGTCCTGGATCTGCGTAATAATCCCGGTGGCGTTTTACAGGCTGCGGTGGATGTGAGCGATGCCTTCCTTACCGATGGCGTGGTGGTCTACACCAAGGGACGTCTAAAGCAGGCTGAGTTACGTTACTCGGCCACTGATGGTGATCCTAGTGAAGGCTTACCGCTGGTGGTATTGATCAATGGTGGGTCTGCATCTGCATCAGAAATTGTCGCAGGAGCACTGCAGGATCATCAGCGCGCTGTGGTGATGGGTACCCAGAGCTTCGGCAAAGGTTCGGTGCAAACCGTGCTGCCGTTGGCCAATGAGCGGGCGCTAAAATTGACCACTGCCCGCTACTACACACCTAATGGCCGTTCTATTCAGGCCGAAGGTATTATCCCCGATATTGTCGTCGAGCCTTCTAAAGTAACTAAGGTCGAAAAGCGTGCCGGCGGCTTGGTTAAGGAAGCTGATCTAAAGGGCCATCTGAGTAACGGTTCTGACGAAGGGAAGAGTAAAGCCAAGGAAAAAGATGGTAAAAACGACAAAATCCTCAGCCGTGACTACCAGCTTAATGAGGCGCTTAACCTATTGAAAGGTATTGTGATTTATCAGCGCGCTGACGCTGCTGGATCCTAAGGTAACGGAAATCAGGGATGATTTTTTTCCCTAGAGTTTGGCCATTAATTGCGCTTTTCTTGGCTTTGGGCGGTATTGCCCAAGCCGGCGAAAGTGATTCTGTCACCCAGCCCGCTTTGGTGGTGCTGATTGATGACGTAGGCGATAACCTGGCGCGCGGTGAAGCGGCTGTTGAGTTGCCTGGGCCGATCACCTACGCCATTCTTCCCCATAGTCCCTTCGGCAAACTTCTGGCACGAAAAGCACTGGCAGACGATAAAGAGGTGATGCTGCATGCGCCGATGCAGAACACCCATAACCGCCCCTTAGGTCCGGGAGCGCTCACCTCCGCTTTAGATCGCCAAGAGTTTATCAAAGTACTCGAACAGGGCCTGGATTTTGTGCCGGGTGTAGTTGGGATGAATAACCACATGGGCAGCCTATTGACCCGCCTGCGTCCGCAGATGTCCTGGGTTATGGAAGTGGTTAAGCAGCGGGAACTGTTCTTCCTGGATAGCAGAACCACCGCGGATTCAGTGGCCTGGAAAGTAGCCCGTGACAGTGGTGTGCCCTATTTGCGAAGAGATGTTTTTCTCGATCATGAGCGTACACCGGAGTTTGTTGAGAAGCAGTTTCTGCGGGCTTTGAAGATTGCTCGTAAACGAGGTGTTGCGGTGATTATTGGCCACCCCTATCCGGTTACGGTGAATTTTTTGCAGAAGGCCTTGCCGTTGTTGGATGAACAGGGCGTTCGTCTGCTCAGCGCCTCGGGGTTGTTGCTGGAACAACAGCATCAGCGGCAATTGACTGCGTATTATCGGCAACAAAAGCGTCGAAGCGAGCAGGTTGCTTCGGTGGTAAATTGCGATCCTAGCGTTAAGGATTGCGACTATTCAGGTCAGTAAGGTTATTCCATCCCAGATCAGCTTTATCCCCACCAATAGGGTTAGCACTTCAAAGGCTTTTTTGATCACTTTATTACCTTTGCTGAGCCCCAGGTGAGTACCGCAGTAGGCACCCAACAAAGAACCCAGAAGTAATACGGGCAACCATTCCCAGCGTGGGTCGGTTTGCAGGCTGACGGTAACAGCGCCAAATCCATTCCAGAACATACCTACCAAAATGAGTGTGTAGGTCACCGCCCTTTGATAATCCAGTCCAAACCAGCGCACCAGCCAGATCGTCACGAACAGGCCGGTGCCTGAGGTCAGTGATCCATTGAGCATACCGATCAGAAACAAACCTACGCCACCCAGTAGCATGCCCATGGTGTCGCGATGGATGGGTTGCAGCTCCATTCCCAGATCTTTCTTAAATCGGGAATAGAGTCCCAGGCCGGTGGTTAGAATTCCAAGAGATAGCACTGCCAGTGATTCATTCAGCGACAGAATCAGATAGGCCCCCAGCACTACACCGGGTAACCCCCAGGCAAGGATATAACCGGCAAACCGCCAGTCTAAACCGCCTTCGCGAAGATGACGGATGGTGGCGCCAACACCAAGTGCAACGCTGGCGGTCTTGTGGGTTGCCAGTGCCGTGCCGAAACTGAGTCCAAGGAACAGCAGAACCGGAAACTGCAACAGGCCGGCACCACCGCCGGCCAATGCGGATAGACTGTTGGCGACAAAGGAGATGATCAGTAGCAGCGACTGTTCGATCAGGTCCACCAACAGGTCCTCGCTAATGCAGATTGTTCTAGGGATGGTCTGAACAAGTAGCCCCAAACTGTCCGGTTTCTATTTTCAACGCGGAAATACCTCGCTGGATCGTCATTCCGCCTTTTTTGTTACCCG
>JAPHRD010000066.1 GCA_026196225.1 Motiliproteus sp. | reverse complement strand
TGTTTGGTCGCACTCTCATTTTAACCACTTGGATTCAGGCTTTGTTATTTGTCCCTAACTATGGGACAGCAGTGCCTTGTAGGCACTTTTTTTGTTGAGCTTACCTGTATAGCATTTTCTATGGGTTACATTTGCGATTGCAGGTAGTTTTGCAGTCCGACCTTCTTGATCAGCCCCAGCTGTTTCTCCAGCCAGTAGGCGTGGTCTTCTTCAGTATCGGCCAGCAGAACCTCGAGGATTTCGCGGGTCTGGAAGTCACGTTCCTGTTCGCAAACCTCAATGGCAGAGCGCAATGCGCCAGCAACCCGATATTCCAGTGCCAAGTCGTTGGAGAGCATCTCTTCGGTATTGGTACCGATTTTTAATGGGGCACGGGGGCCCATGGTTGGAGTGCCTTCCAGAAATAGAATTCGCTCAATCAGTCGGCTGGCATGCTCGGTTTCATGTTCGCGCTCGTGATTAATGTGCTCGTGGAGCTTACTTAATCCCCAGTCTTCGAACATTCGGGAATGGATAAAATACTGGTCGATAGCAGTCAGCTCTTCGCACAGCAGTTCGTTAAGAATCGAAAGTACTTTCTGATTACCTTTCATGGCGAAGTCCTCTTGCTCAGATCTGAGATTGCAGGTAGTTTTGGGTGCCGGTGTTGGCGATCAGGTATTGCTGAGTTTCCAGCCAGTCGAGATACTCTTCGCCGTGTTCCAGTAGTTTTTCCAGCAGTTCCCGAGAGATATAGTCCTGGGCCTGTTCGCAATCAGCGATGGCCTTGCGTAGTTGATCAATCTTTTGCTGCTCGAAGGTCATGTCGCATTCCAGGCACTCTTCCGGTGTTTCACCGATCAAAAGTTTGCCCAGTTGCTGCAGATTGGGCAGGCCTTCCAGAAGCAGGATGCGTTCAATCAGATCGTCGGCATCTTTCATCTCTTCAATGGAACGTTTGTAGGCTTTTTTATTCAGTGACTCGAACCCCCAGTTTTTCATCATCCGGGCGTGGAGAAAATGCTGGTTGATGCCAGTGAGTTCGTTGGTGAGGACTTTATTGAGGGTGGAGCAGGTATTGGACGCAAGCTTCATTGTTGTCTCCCTGGAGCCGACTGCATTTCCATTGCCCGCAAGTGCTTGTGGGCATTACCAAGGGTGAAGTATAGATGACAAATGTAAATTTCAGGAGATTAAGCGGGGTTGCTGGAATTGGTTCCAGACTGTTGGATGATTTGTTTGATGCTTGAGCAGCAGCGGCCACAATCTTTGCCGCATCCTAGGCGCTCATTGATCTCGCGTACGGAAGATTTTCCATCCTGTTCAGAAACTTCCCGTTGGATCTGTGAAGAGGTGACACCGCGGCAGATACAAACGTACATGATTGTGGTCCCTGATTAAGTGATACGGCTATCCTAATAAAAACGATAATGATTCGCAACAATGTTTTGGTTATAAATTGATCTTAATCAGATAGAGTGTCGCTAGGGGATTGAATAAGGGAAATGAATAATGGGTTGAGAAAAGAAAAGAAAAGAAAAGAAAAGAAAAGAAAAGAAAAGGGCGCAGAGGCGCCCTTTTTTGAATAAAGCTAGATCGTTTACATATTGGGGTAGTTAGGACCACCCGCTCCCTCAGGAGTTACCCAGGTAATGTTCTGGGAAGGATCTTTGATATCACAGGTCTTACAGTGGACGCAGTTCTGACCATTGATCTGCAGGCTCTGTTTGCCTTCTTCGTCCTCCACTACCTCGTAAACGCCCGCTGGACAGTAGCGCTGTGCCGGTTCGTCATAGAGCGGTAGGTTGCGCTCCATGGGGATGTCGGCGTTCTTCAGGGTTAGGTGACAGGGTTGGTCTTCCTCATGGTTAGTATTGGAGAGGAATACCGAGGAGGGCTTGTCAAAACTGAGCACTCCATCGGGTTTTGGATAGACGATCTTTTCGCACTCAGCGGCCGGTTTCATCTGAGCGTAGTCTTCGGTGGTGTCGTGCAGAGTGATCGGCAGCTTGCCCTTAAACCAGTTCTGGTCGAGATAGTTGAACGCTCCACCCATCATGGTGCCGAATTTATGCATGGCAGGGCCGAAATTGCGAGAGCGATGCAGTTCTTCGTACACCCAGGATTGTTCAAAGTCCTTAGTGTATTGGGTCAGTTCGCTACCGCCGGTGTCGCCTTCTGCGAAAGCTGCAACCAGGGTTTCAGCGGCCAGCATGCCGCTCTTCATGGCGGTGTGGGAACCCTTGATCTTGGCAAAATTGAGGGTGCCGGCATCGCAGCCAATTAACAGTCCGCCAGGGAAGGTCATCTTCGGCAGGGCGTTGAAACCGCCTTTTGCGATGGCCCGTGCGCCGTAAGATACCCGCTTGCCACCTTCCAGGTATTGTTTGAATACAGGATGATGCTTCATCCGCTGCATCTCATCGAAGGGGCTTAGGTGGGGGTTGCTGTAGCTAAGATCGATGATCAGCCCCAGAACTACCTGGTTGTTCTCAATATGGTAAAGGAAAGAACCACCGCTGGTGTCCTTGGGTAGTGGCCAGCCAGCGCCGTGAACCACTAAGCCTTCCTTATGTTTGGCAGGATCGATATCCCACAACTCTTTGATACCGATTCCGTAGTGCTGTGGATCAGCATCGGCATCCAGATTGAACTTGTCCATCAACTGCTTGCCCAGGTGGCCGCGGCAGCCTTCGGCAAACAGGGTGTATTTTGCGTGCAGCTCCATGCCAGGCATAAAGCTGTCTTTGGGTTTGCCATCTATGCCGATACCCATGTCGCCGGTGGCAACGCCTTTAACTGAACCGTCTTCGTTGTAGAGGATTTCGGCGGCGGCAAAACCGGGGAAGATCTCCACGCCCATTGATTCGGCCTGTTCTGCCAACCAGCGGCATACATTACCCAGGCTGACGATGTAGTTGCCTTCGTTGTGCATAGTGTGGGGAACAAAAGCGTTAGGCATTTTGGTAGCCTTTTCTTCGCTTCTGAATAGGTAAATTTCGTCTTCGCTGACCGGAGTGTTCAGTGGTGCGCCCATGGTTTGCCACTCTGGGAAGAGTTCCTGCAGCGCGCGTGGTTCAAATACTGCACCGGAGAGAATGTGAGCGCCAACCTCGGAGCCTTTCTCAACCACGCAGACCATCAGCTCCTGCTCTTTCTCTTGAGCAAGTTGCATCAGTCGGCAGGCGGCGGACAGGCCTGCCGGTCCAGCGCCGACAATGACTACATCAAATTCCATCGCTTCGCGTTCCATGGTCAATCTCCTATCTTTTCAGCGGATTGCGCTATTCTTGTTTTCGGGGTGTCATCCCAAGCATGGAAATCAATATTAGGGTAATCCCTAATTTAATTCAATAAGTAATTGCCAATCTAAATTTTCGATGGTAGCTTATAAGGGAATACGCTTACTCAAAGTGATCGTTAGCAGCATATGGCTGCAAGATTTTTAGCTCATTTTTCACCATTTAGCGTTATGAAAAATGGGATTGTGACTCTTCAAACAATAATGATGGGGGCCCTATGAAGGTTCTAGTAGCTGTTAAGCGAGTGGTTGACTATAACGTCAAGATTCGCGTCAAGAGCGATGAGAGCGGAGTTGATCTGGCAAACGTAAAGATGGCCATGAACCCGTTCTGTGAGATTGCAGTAGAAGAAGCGGTACGCTTGAAAGAGAGTGGTGCTGCGGATGAAATCGTCGTTGTATCCATGGGACCTAAAGCTTGCCAGGAGCAGATTCGCACTGCGATGGCTCTGGGTGCTGACCGTGGTATCCAAATCGAAACTGACGAAGATCTGGAATCTCTGGCGGTCGCCAAGTTGCTCGCTAAAGTTGTTGAAGAGGAACAGCCTGGTCTGGTTATCCTGGGTAAGCAGTCCATCGATTCTGATAACAATCAGACCGGTCAAATGCTGGGTGCGATCACGGGCATGCCACAAGGCACCTTTGCATCCGAAGTCAATCTTGGCGAGGGTATCGTTGACGTGACTCGTGAAGTTGACGGCGGTTTGCAGACACTGTCTTTGAAGATGCCTGCCATCGTAACTACCGACCTGCGTCTGAACGAGCCTCGTTACGCTTCACTTCCTAACATCATGAAGGCCAAGCGTAAGCCGCTCGATGTTAAGACCCCCGCTGACTATGGTGTCGATGTTACGCCTCGTCTGAAGACTTTGAAGGTGGAAGCCCCTGCCCAACGTGAAGCCGGTATTTTGGTTTCAAGCGTTGATGAGCTGGTGGAAAAACTGAAGAACGAAGCGAAGGTGATCTAAGATGGCTACTCTGGTTATTGCTGAACATGAAAATGGTGCACTGAAAGGTGCGACTTTGAATACAGTCACCGCCGCTCAACAGCTGGGTGGTGATATCGATCTGCTGGTCGCTGGTTCTGACTGCGGAGCCGCTGCTGAAGCCGCTGCTCAGGTAGCAGGTGTTAATAAGGTGCTGCTGGCTGACGCTGATTGCTACAACCATCAGCTGGCTGAGAATCTGGCCCAGTTGGTGACCGAGCTGTCTTCCGGCTACAGCCATATTCTGGCTCCTGCCACCACCACGGGTAAGAACTTTATGCCTCGCGTGGCCGCTGCCCTTGATGTGGCGCAGATCTCTGACATCGTTTCCGTTGAAGGTGCAGACACCTTTAAGCGTCCGATCTATGCCGGTAACGCAATCGCTACTGTTCAATCGAGCGATGCGGTGAAAGTGATCACTGTCCGTACTACTGCATTTGATGCGGCAGGCGAGGGTGGTTCTGCCAGTGTTGAAGCGCTGAGTGCTGCCCACGATGCAGGTGTTTCCAGCTTTGTTAAGGAAGAGCTGGCAGTGTCTGATCGTCCTGAACTGACTAGCGCCAAGGTTATTATCTCCGGTGGTCGTGGTATGGCCAATGGTGAGAACTTCGAGATGCTGGAAAAGGTTGCCGACAAGCTGGGTGCCGCCGTAGGTGCTTCCCGCGCTGCGGTTGATGCCGGATATGTGCCTAACGATATGCAAGTGGGTCAGACGGGTAAGATCGTTGCTCCTGAGCTTTATATCGCCGTTGGTATCTCCGGTGCGATCCAGCACCTGGCCGGTATGAAAGACAGTAAGTACATTGTTGCTATCAATAAAGACGAAGAGGCGCCGATTTTCCAGGTTGCTGATTATGGTCTTGTTGCCGATCTGTTTGATGCGGTTCCTGAGCTAGAGCAAAAACTTTAAGTTCTTTGCTTGCGCGCCTCACATAGGGCGCGCGAGTTCCTTCCTATTCGATTGCAAGTCCTGCGTTTCGGATATTTCCTTTGTGTTGCTCACATTGTTTGCCCGGCTTATGCCGGGCTTTTTTATTTCCTCCCTAAAGAAGCGCCAATAAATTATCTAGGCGCTGTTTTTTCGGTTTTTAATTCTTTGATATTAAAGGCTATTCAATCGTTACAATTCGTAACTTTACGTTTACGTAAAGGGTAGTTAAATTTGATAAAAAAGATAATAGGGCACGGTTATGGATCTATCACTGACAGAAGAGCAAGCGCTGATTCAAGATACAGCACGACGCTTTGCGGAATCGGAGCTGGCGCCTCAGGCTGAAGCGCTGGACCAAACTAAAGATCGTGAAATCATCAAATCCCATTGCAAGCAGTTGGCTGAATTGGGTTTTATGGGCCTGAATGTATCTGGCGAATATGGTGGTACTGAGGCTGGCCCAGTCGCTTTTAGTCTAGCAATTACCGAACTTGCCAAAGCCTGCGCCTCTACTGCAGTCACCGTATCTGTTACCAATATGGTGGCAGAAGTGATCCAGGCGATGGGTACCGCTGAGCAAAAATCTAACTATCTTCCCCGCCTCTGTGACGGTACCTGGCTTGCCGGTAGCTTCTGTTTGACCGAAGCCGGTGCCGGATCAGACCCTTCCTCTATGCGGGCCCAGGCTCGAAAAGAGGATGGTGCCTGGGTAATCGACGGCGTTAAGCAGTGGATCACCAGTGCTGAGTTTGCCGGGGTTTTTGTGGTCTGGGCGGTGACCGATAAGTCCGCCCCCAAGGGCAAGGGCATCACCTGTTTTCTGGTGGATGCTGGTAATCCCGGGGTGACCGTTAATAAAGCTGAAAAGAAGATGGGTCAGCACGGCTCGGCAACCAATGAGGTGGTCTTTGATGGCTGCCGGGTGTCCGATTCAGCCATTCTTGGTGAGCTTAATCAGGGCTTTAAGCTGGCGGTTACGGAGCTGGCCGGTGGACGTATCGGAATCGGATCCTTAGCACTGGGTGTTGGTCAGGCGGCCATGAGTTATGCCATGGACTACGTTCGTGAACGCAAGCAGTTCGGCAAGCCGATTGCTGATTTCCAAGGCCTGCAGTGGATGATTGCCGATCGTATGACTGAGCTGGAAGCTGCACGCCTGTTGTTGATGAATGCGGCCTACAAAAAAGAGCAGGGTCAGCCCTACGCGACCGAAGCGTCGATGGCCAAGCTATTCGCTTCAGAAAAGGCCAATCAGGCCTGCTACACCGCACTGCAGTTGCTGGGTGGTTACGGCTACATGCAGGAGTATCCGCTGGAACGCTACAGCCGGGATGTGCGCATTACCTCCATCTATGAAGGTACTAGTGAAATTCAGCGGGTGATTATTGCCAAAAACCTGCTTAGCGATCTGGGTCGCTAAGGTCAGCTGTGATGACGACGCCGCTGAAAGGGCTCAAAGTCCTGGATTTCTCAACCCTGCTACCAGGGCCCTACGCCACTCAGATGATGGCTGATATGGGGGCAGAGGTATTACGGGTAGAGTCTCCGAGCCGTCCAGATATTGTTCGTGATCTGCAGCCGCAGATTGATGGTCAGTCGGCGGTGTTCCATTACCTAAATCGCGGCAAGCAGTCTTTGGCGCTTAATCTAAAGCAGCCGCAAGCGGTGTCGATCATTGAACAACTCGTCGCCGAGATGGATGTGCTAGTGGAGCAGTTCAGGCCAGGGGTGATGTCTCGTCTGGGGCTGGGCTATGAGCAGCTGCGGAGTATCAATCCTCGGCTGATCTACTGTTCCATCAGCGGTTACGGTCAGCAGGGAGATATGGCCGCAAAAGCCGGTCACGATATTAATTATCTGGCCCGTTCCGGTTTGGCTAGTTATCTGGGTCGAGAAGGTCAGGGGCCGTTGCCTCTGTCTACCCAGGTGGCTGATATATCCGGGGGTGCCCAAAATGCGGTGATCGCCATGTTGGCGGCATTGTTGCAGCGCCAGACTACCGGGTTGGGTCAGCATCTTGATATCAGCATGACCGATAGCAGTTTCGCCTTGAATGCGCTGGCAGGGCCGGCGGCTTTGCACAGTGCGACCGATCCCGTTGCCGAGGATCATTTCCTTACCGGAAAGGGGATCTACGACTACTACCAGACCCAGGACCAGCGCTACCTGGCAGTGGGGAGTCTGGAGCCGCAGTTTCGCCGACAGCTCTGTCAATGCCTGAACCAGGACGGCTGGTTTGAATTGCCTGACAAGACCTTGAAGCCACGCTTAAAAGCGCTGTTTGTTACCCAGCCACTGGAGTACTGGCAGCGACTCTTTGCCGACCAGGATGCCTGTGTTGAACCAGTACTGACTATCAACGAGGCGGCAACGTCCGATCTGTTTCAACAGCGGGGTATGGTCATTGAGATTGGGGATGATCAGCACCGTCAGATCGCCTGTCCATTGGTGTTTAGTGGTCGGCGACCGCAGCCCCGCTCATTGGCTCCGCGCAGCGGCGAGCACAATCAAGAAATTCTCAACGATCTCGGCTATGCCGCCGGAGATATTGAAATCCTCGAGCAGCAAGGGCTGTTCGATTAATCAGTGATCAATTACAGACAACGGAATTAGATAACAACAAAATTTCAGAGGAACAAGCTATGGGGATTAATTACCAGGAGTACATGCAGCAGTTTTCGGTGGAGTCTATCGAACAGCAACTAGAGGGCGATCTGGCCAGTGGTTTTAATGTCTGCACCGAGATCTGCGATCGCTATGCGGAAGGTGACAAAATTGCGCTGCGATACCAAAGCACCGAAGGTGAAATCAGTGAGCACAGCTTTGTTGAGCTGAAAGAAAAATCTGCACAATTTGCCAACTATCTGGCTCAGCAGGGTATAGGCAAAGGCGATCGTATCGCAGCGCTGCTGCCCCGTACACCTGAGTTAATGGTAGTTATTCTGGGTGCTCTGCGTGCCGGTGCAGTTTACCAGCCATTGTTTACGGCTTTCGGTTCCGGCGCCATTGAATATCGCACCGGTAAGGCGGGCACCAAGCTGATCGTCACCGATGTAGATAATCGCCATAAGTTGGATGATGTTAAGGATTGCCCATCGATTCTTCAGGTGGCTGACTTTGACAGCGCAATCTACAGCCAGAGCGTCGAATTTGAGCCTGTTGTGGTTTCTGCTGATGAGCCTTTCCTGCAGATGTTCACGTCCGGTACTCAGGGAAAATCCAAAGGGGTAGCGGTACCCACTCGTGCACTGCTCTCTTTCTATGTTTATATGCGTTATGCCATCGGCCTGCGTCCCGAAGATCAGTACTGGAATGTTGCCGATCCCGGTTGGGCTTACGGTCTTTACTACGCCGTTGTAGGACCATTGCTGCTGGGTAACACTACCCACTTTAATGAGCACGGTTTTACTGCGGAAAACACCTTTGAATTCTTGAAGAAGAACAGCATTACCAATCTGGCGGCAGCACCGACGGCTTACCGGATGTTGATGGCCAACGATCATCTGCTGGGCGAGGATGAGTCCTTTGACCTGCGGGTAGGAAGCAGTGCGGGTGAGCCGCTGAACCCTGAAGTTATCAATTGGGTCAGTCGTCGTCTTGGCTGTCCTGTGATGGACCACTATGGCCAGACAGAAACTGGTATGACTGCCTGTAACCACCATGAGTTGGAGCACACTCTGCGCATCGGCTCCATGGGATACTCCATGCCTGGGCATCGAGTGGTGGCGTTGGATGAGAACTTCGAGGAAGTTGAAGAGGGGCAGACCGGTCAGCTGGCAGTGGATACTGAACAGTCGCCGTTTTTCTTCTTCCAGGGCTACACCTGGAATGAAAAGAATGCTTTTCACGGCAAGTATTACCTGACCGGTGATGTGGTACAGAGTCATGGTGACGGTGCTTACTCCTTCGACGGTCGTGATGACGATATCATCACTTCGGCGGGTTACCGTATTGGGCCTGCGGATGTTGAGAGCACGCTGATCGAGCATGAGTCAGTGGCAGAGAGTGGTGTGGTTGCTAAGCCCGATGATCAGCGTGGTTCCATCGTTAAAGCTTTCGTGGTGCTTAAGCAGGGCTACGATGCCAGCGAAGAGTTGGGCGATGAACTGAAGCAGTTTGTGCGTAAGCGCTTGTCGACTCATGCCTTCCCTCGTGAGATCGAATTTGTTGAAGACTTGCCCAAGACCCCCAGTGGTAAGATTCAGCGCTTTATCTTGCGTAAGCAGGCCGAGCAGGAAGAAGCTTTGCAAGCGGGCTAAGCGTTCGTTTAAGCTGGCTTAACGCCAGTTGCAGAGGTACCAACCGGATGGCGATCTATCGTCATCCGGTATTTGTCGTTAGGGTTAATAGTTTGTCAGGAGATCGGTGATGGCGAAGATGACGGTCGAAGAGATACAGCAATTCTTAGCAGAGCACTTCCCACAGGGTTTGCAGTACGGTGAGGTGGAGTCGGTATTTCATTTAGGGGCGGTCATGCGTTTGAGTCCAACCGATGCTCATCTTCGTCCTGGTGGTACCATTTCCGGACCGGTGATGATGGCTCTGGCGGACGTAGCGATGTATGTGGCGTTGCTGGGAGAAATTGGCCCGGTTCCGTTGGCGGTGACTACCAATCTGAACATCAATTTTCTGCAACGGCCTTTGCCAGAGACCGACCTGTTAGCCGAAGTGAAGTTGCTAAAATTGGGTAAGCGGCTGGCTGTGGGTGAGGTGACTTTGAGCTCAGAAGGGCAGGAGATGCCAGTGGCCCATGTCACCAGCACCTATTCGATTCCTCCCAGGGATCAGGAAGAAAGTTAACGAGCTCTAGCTTATTCGTTGGACGATCTGCGATTGGGTGACCAGTTCCGGCAGGCTCTGCGCCTGCATTTTCGACATCACCCGTGAGCGGTGGACTTCAACGGTCTTGGGGCTGATATCCAGGGTTTCGGCGATCAGCTTGTTGGCCATGCCGTTTACTACCAGTTCCATCACCTGTTTTTCCCGCTTGCTGAGAGTCTGCCAGCGAGTCAGTACGGCATTCTCAACCTCGCACTCGGCCTGCCATTGGGCGGAGACCTTTAGTGCACGATTAACGTGATCTAGTAGTACCTGGTCATCAAATGGCTTTTCAATAAAATCCAGGGCGCCATTCTTGATCGCAGTAACCGCCATAGGAATGTCACCGTGACCGGTAATGACAATGATCGGAATGCGATGATTGCGATCGTTCAGTTCCTGCTGGAGGGCCAGGCCGTTGATGCCCGGCATCCGAATATCCAGTAACAGACAGCCGGGCTCACCCTGGTAGGTGCCAAGGAACTGTTCGCCGGAAGGAAAACTTTGTATTTGATAGCTGTCGGAATCCAGCAGCCAGGTGAGAGAATCGCGGAAAGCATCATCGTCATCGACAATAAAAACGGTATTACTGCGTGCCTGCTTTTCCATGGTCTAGGGCCTGTTAACGCTTAAGAGATTGACGCGACAGTGGTCATTTTTGTGCAAGTCAAGGCGCAGTGAGTGCTGTGTAGTCAATCTACTCAAGCGAACTGCAACGCTGGATTGCGGGAAAATGACTCTGTCCCTTTGGGTTGTGCCTGTATTCAGGCTGCGCTGTGTTATTCGTCGTTCATTTGGAGTCACCAAATATCTCTCCTCGTGCCTTGCTCAGCCTGAATGCAGACAACAACGGGTTCAATCGACTAAGCATTAACAGGCCCTAGTTACCTTGCGGAAGTCTGATCGTGAATGTGGTTCCACGGTTATCATCGGACTCAGCCCAGAGGCGTCCGCCGTGCGCCTCAATGATCGTCCGTGATATGGAAAGCCCCATGCCCAAACCATTCTCCTTGGTAGTAAAGAACGGCTCGAATAGGTTTTCAAGCTGCTGCTTTGAGATGCCGCTGCCGCGATCCTGAACCTGAATCAGCATTTGGCCCGGTTTACGCTGGGTCTGAACGCTGATGACCTTGGTTTTCTTTTGATCGGTGGCCGTCTCAATGCGGTAGGATTCGATGGCGTTTCGCAGCAGGTTCAACACCACCTGTTCGATCTGTACTTTGTCGGCATGGATGAGTGGATCGCTGCTATCCAATCGGAACTGGAATTGGATATCGTCGTTGCGGGCTTCCTGCTCTAAAAACTGGGCAATCTCCAGGCAAACTTCATTGATGCGAAAATCCATGCGTTGATATTCGGTCTTTTTCACAAAACTGCGCAGGCGCTTGATGATATCTGCTGCCCGCACGGCTTGCTTGGCGATCAGCTCCAGTGCTTGCTTGATGCGCTCGATACTGATGGTGCCGTCTTCCAGCTTGCGCAGTGAGCCACGGCTGTAGTTAAGAATCGCCGCCAGGGGTTGGTTGATCTCGTGAGCCAACCCCGAAGCCATCTCACCCACCGATAGCAGGCGGGAAATATGAGCCATCTCCAGTTGATGCTGCATCGCCTCCTCTTCGGCCTTTTTATAATCGGTGATATCACGGCCGATGATGGAGAAATATTGCAGATCGCCCTCTTCAGATTTATGGGCAATGATCTGTTGGATAACGGCGATTCGCTCTTCCATCGAATCTGGGGTGAGCATGATTTCGCCGCGCCAGTTACCTTTTTCGATAACCTCTGGAAATACCTGATCCAGCATCCTTTGGTAGTTTTTCCGACTGACCAGTTCGTCCAGGTGGAGAGTGGGGAAGCGGCTCTTGTCGATGTTCATGGTCTTCTGAGCTGCCTCGTTGAGGTAGCTGATCAGGTGGTCTTCACCGCTGAACATCACCAGATCGGAGGAGGCTTCAACCACTCGAGCCAGACGGGTCATGGCTTCTTCGGCGAGCACCCGTTCGGAGACATCACGGGAGACGCAGAGAATCTCTTCCAGATTGCCGGTTTGCGGATCACGAATGGTACGGCTGGTTGTTTCCAGCCAGATGTAATGACCGTCCTTACGGCAAAAACGGTAGATGCTGGTGTAGACACCTTCCTTGTATGTGACACTGCTGCCGCGATTGGTCCAGCTATCTCGGTCATCAGGGTGGAATAGGTCGTAAGCCGGTTTGCCAACAATCTCTTCGGCGGTATAGCCGAGAATTTTTTCTACCGCAGGATTGGCGTCAATAAAGCTGAAGTCTTCCGGAGCATGGCGGGAGATCAGGTCAGGGGACTTGTCCGACAGTTGTCGGTATCGGTCAAGAGGGGTGTATTCATCACGCTCGGTCATCGGGGTTATTGTGTGAGTATTACTTAGCGTTGTCCAGTACTTAGGGCTCCTCTTGAGGCGGTGAAGATACAACTTAGACTTAAGCGGTATTTGACACATAGGGGAAAACCCTTATTATAGCCCAAAAGTCGCAATATGGATCTATGCTTGAAGAGTTTTGCAGATCCCAACAATTAACCTCACATGGATACACAAGAGGCCGCAGCTATGCCGCAATCCAACAGCAATCCCTACGAGCAGTATATGGACCAGAATGCCGCCAACTACGAACCACTGAGTCCGTTGACTTTTATCGAACGTGCTGCCTTTGTGTATCCCAACCGTACCGCCGTTGTTCACGGTGATGTGCGTCGCAACTGGGCTGATACCTACCGTCGTTGCCGCCAGCTGGCCAGCGCTCTGAAGAAGCGTGGCCTGGGTGAGGGCGATACCGTATCTGTGATCGCCCCTAACTTGCCAGAACATTTTGAAGCGCACTTCGGTGTGCCTATGTCCGGTGCGGTGTTGAATGCTGTCAATACCCGTCTTGATGCCGAAGCGGTTGCCTTTATTCTGCAGCACGCTGAAACCAAGGTGCTAATCACCGAGCGTGAGTTCTCTGAAGTGGTGGGTATGGCCTTGAAGATGGTTCCTAACAAGCCGTTGGTGATCGACATCGATGACCCCAGTTACGAAGGCGGTGAGCTGCTGGGTGAAATGACCTACGAAGAGTTTATTGCTCAAGGCGATGCCGACGACGACTGGAAAGGCCCGGACGATGAGTGGAAGGCGATCACCCTCAACTACACTTCCGGTACCACCGGTAACCCCAAGGGGGTGGTTTACCACCATCGCGGTGCTTATCTGAATGCCATCAGTAATCAGGTGTCCTGGGATATGGGTATGCATCCTGTGTATCTGTGGACGCTGCCGATGTTCCACTGCAACGGCTGGTGCTTCCCTTGGACCGTTGCTGCAGCGGTAGGCACCAATGTTTGCTTGCGTGCGGTTCGTGCCGAGCCGATTTATGACTTGATCAAATCTGAAAAAGTAAATCATTTCTGCGGTGCGCCTATCGTCCTCAACATGCTCAATGGTGCTCCTGAGGAAATGAAAGAGGGGATCGAACATCAGGTCAAAGTAATGACCGCCGGTGCTGCGCCCCCAGCTGCAGTTATCCAGGGCATGGAAGAAATGGGCTTTCAGGTAACCCACGTTTATGGTCTGACCGAAACCTATGGTCCTTCTGTGGTCTGTGCCTGGCACGAGGAGTGGGATGACAATACCATCGAAGACAAAGCACGCCTAAAGGCTCGTCAGGGTGTCCGTGCCCCCATGCTGGAAGGGCTGATGGTTGGCGACCCCACTACGCTGGAGCCGGTAGCAAAAGATGGCCAGACTATCGGTGAGATCTTTATGCGCGGAAACCTGGTGATGAAGGGTTATCTGAAGAATCCAAGCACCACCGAAGAGTCCTTCTCCGGCGGCTGGTTCCACTCTGGTGATCTGGCGGTATGGCACGAAGATGGCTATATCGAAATTAAGGATCGCTCCAAAGACGTGATCATCTCTGGCGGTGAAAACATCTCCAGTATCGAAGTGGAAGATGTACTTTATCGCCATCCGGCCATCCAGGAAGCTGCGGTTGTTGCCCGTCCGGATGAGAAGTGGGGAGAAACTCCCTGTGCTTTCGTGACCCTGGTTGAAGGTGGTGAAGCGACCGAGCAGGAGATTATCGATTTCTGTCGCGACAATATGGCGCGATTCAAAGCACCGAAGACTGTCGTGTTTGGCGGACTGCCCAAAACCTCTACCGGCAAGATCCAGAAGTTCGTTCTGCGCAGCCAAGCCAAAGAGCTGGACTAGTAATGCTGGGGCGGTTTTTTATACCTAACCGTCCCGCACTTCGGGATATCTAATTTCAAACTTTGAGGGGATGCTGCCAACGATAGGGGTTGGCAAGATCCCCCTTTAAACAGGATTTGGTGTTATGGCTGAGTACAGAGCTCCGGTTAACGACATGAATTTCGTACTTCAGCAGCTGGTCGGTATGGACCAGATTGCTGCACTGCCCGGATACGAAGAGGCCAGCCCCGATATGGTGGCGGCGATACTGGAGGAAGCCAGCAAGCTTTCTGGCGAGGTGATCTCACCGCTTAATATTATTGGCGATCAGACTGGCGTGAAACTCAATGAGCAAGGGCAGGTGCCGACCCCTGTTGGTTTCAAAGACGCCTACCAACAGTACGCTGAAGGTGGTTGGGGATCGCTACAATTTGATCCCGAGCACGGAGGTCAAGGGATGCCACAGGTACTGGCGGCTGCAGTATTGGAGATGTGGCAAGCATCCAATATCTCTTGGGGACTCTGCCCGCTGTTGACCCAAGGTGCCATCGAAGCGATCGAAGCAAACGCCAGCGAAGCCATTAAAGCGCAATACATCCCGCGACTGGTATCCGGTGAATGGACCGGCACCATGAACCTCACAGAACCACAGGCAGGTTCTGATCTAGCGGCGCTACGTTGTAAAGCCGAACGGGAAGGGGATCACTACCGTATCAAGGGTCAGAAGATTTTTATCACCTGGGGTGAGCACGATATGACCGACAATATCGTTCATCTGGTATTGGCGCGCCTTCCAGACGCGCCGGCGGGTGTTCGGGGTATTTCGTTGTTTATCGTCCCCAAGTACCTGGTCAACGAAGACGGCTCTCTGGGTGAGTTGAATGACTGCGGAGCAGTTTCTCTGGAACATAAGCTCGGCATCCATGCCAGCCCGACCTGTGTGATGAGCTTTGGTGATAACGACGGCGCTATCGGTTACCTGGTGGGTGAAGAGAATAAAGGTTTGGCCTGCATGTTCACCATGATGAACAACGCTCGTCTGGGTGTAGGTTTGCAGGGTGTAGCCATCGCCGATCGGGCCTACCAATTGGCGGTGGATTACGCCAAAGATCGGGTCCAGAGCCCGGCTCCAGGTAGTAAAGAATCCAACACCATTATTCGTCACCCGGACGTGCGTCGTATGCTGATGACTATGCGAACGTTGACCGAAGCGGGACGGGCCCTGGCCTTTACGGCTTACGGTAATCTGGATCACCAGCTCAAGGGTGAAGATAAGGCTCGCCACCAGGCGCGGGTGTCGTTGTTAACGCCGATCGTTAAAGGTTGGTGTACTGAAGTGGCTCAGGAAGTGACGGGGCTGGGTGTTCAGGTTCATGGCGGCATGGGCTTTATCGAAGAGACCGGTGCTGCTCAGCACTATCGTGATGCCAGAATTCTTACCATCTATGAAGGCACCAGCGGTATCCAGGCTCAGGATTTGGTTGGCCGTAAGACTCTGTTCGATCAGGGTGAAGCGATGGATGCATTGTTGGCAGAGATGCTGGATACCATCGAAACTGCGCAGCAGGGTTCCGAACGTTTGCGGGGGATCTCTGGCAGTCTGTTGTCGGCGGTTGAAGCTTTGGGGCAAACACAGCGCTACCTGCTCAAAGGTGCTGAATCGGATATCAATCTGGCGGGCAGTCTGGCGTTCAACTATATGATGCTGGCCGGTACCGTCTGTGGTGGTTGGCAGATGCTGAAGGCCGCTCAAGCTGCCGAACAGCTGCAGAGTGGTGGAGACTATGATCCCAAGTTCTGCAAGGCCAAGTTGATCAGTGCTGAGTTCTATATGGATCAGGTTTTGCCGCGTTATCTTAGCTACGCTGCTGCTGCTGTTACCGGTAGTGAGTCCATCATGGGGCTGGAAGAAGATCTGTTCTAAATAGTTAAAGACAGGAGCTGGTGTTCAGCTCCTGTCTTTCTTCTTTAACTTAAACTCTCTCTAGCTGCTCTCCGCTCGGCGCTGCAAAATTCCTTCGCACACCAATTGTATAAAACAGCTTCATACAACAGTTTCATACAATAACGCCATACAACAACGCCATACAACAACTTGGCCCGGCCGTTGAATCCCTTTCATATCACTGCAGATAAGGATGATCTACGCTTGTAGACATGGCTTAGTTTCAGAGGAGAGAAATGCTATGTCTTTGTCTATCCGTTCAGTATTGGCGATTTTGCTAATGTCTACCTCGGCTTGGAGTTTTGCTGATGGCCACGTCAAGGTCTATATCATCAGTCCCGCTAATGGTGAAGTTGTTAGCAGTCCGGTGAAAGTACAGTTTGGATTAATCGGTATGGGAGTCGCGCCCGCTGGCGTGGATCGTAACAATACTGGCCACCATCACCTGTTGATCGATGTGGATAAACTCCCACCCATGAATCAGCCCATACCGGCGGATGACAATCATCGCCATTTCGGTGGCGGTCAGACAGAAGTGATATTGGAATTGTCTCCAGGAAAACATCAATTACAATTGTTGTTGGCAGACCATGCCCACAAACCCCATAAGCCTGTGATTGTCTCTGCACCGGTTGAGATTGTCGTTAAGTAGTCAGGAAGAGCCCATGGGTATGAGCTGTGGTGGGAACAATATCATTAGGCGATCTACTTGGCTCTTACTGCTCCTGCCGGTGTTTTTCAGTGTTGGCTGCGCTTCCACAAGTTCGATAGTGAATAGCCGCTCACCGCTGGAGTATTTGAGGCTGCATAAAGTGCAGCCTCCTCAGAGGGAACGGTTTCAGGTATGCGCAGCTCAGGGTTGCGATAGCATTAGTACCCTGAGCTACAGCACGGAGCAATGGCAGCAATTACAAAAGCTATTTCAGCCGGTTGCTAAAAATGCTGATCAGGAGCGGGAACAAATTGCCCAGGCGGTTGCACTGATGGAAGTGTTCAATGGTGCCCAGAACGGTACCAGCCATGATCAAGGGCGTAACAGTGGCATGCTGTCCGGAGATCAGCAGCTTGATTGTGTTGCCGAGTCCAGCAATACCACCGTGGCGTTGCTATTACTGCAGCAACGAAATTGGATCCGTTTTCACCAACCGATTTATCCTTATCATCGAGGCTTCTTCAGCTTTCAGATGCCTCACTATTCTGCAGCGATTGAAGAGTTGGCTACTGGTAAACGTTATGCCGTAGACTCTTGGTTTTTTGCCAATGGTCAGGCGCCCGTGGTGGTTCCGGCCGAGCATTGGAAAAAGGGCTATGATCCAGGTTAGCTAAGGCTTGAATCTTCAATGCTGTGGACTTACCAGGCAGTGGTTGTGGCTTTATAATGACGGCCTCGATCAACCACGGTAAACAAACCCATGCCTTCAATCCCTCCTTTCAGTCACCTAGGCGATATGCCGGTGGAGACATTTATTGCCGAATATTGGCACAAAAAGCCTTTGTTGATCCGAAATGCCATCGGTAACGCTGAGTGGCCTCTTAGTGCGGATGAGCTGGCTGGTCTTGCTTGTGAAGAAGGTGTTGAATCACGGTTGTTGGTAGAAACACCTGCCACGGGTGACTGGCAGTTGAGTCATGGCCCCTTCGAAGAGTCTCGTTTTTCCCAGCTTCCTGCTGAGCACTGGACACTATTGGTTCAAGCGGTTGATCACTGGCTGCCTGAGGCAGCGGATTTCGTCGAACAGTTTCGATTTATCCCCAGTTGGCGTCTGGACGACCTGATGATCAGTTATGCCGCCAAAGGGGGCGGTGTCGGTCCTCACTACGATAATTATGATGTGTTTCTGATTCAGGCCGAAGGGCAGCGGCGTTGGGAGATCGGTGGTTTTTACGACGAGGATGCCGAATTCTTACCAGGAAAACCGGTACGAATTCTCAAGCAGTGGCAGCCGCAGCAGACCTGGATTTTGAATCCGGGCGACGTGCTTTATCTGCCGCCGCGGATTGGCCATAACGGTGTGGCGGAAACCGATGATTGCATCACCTACTCGGTGGGGTATCGCGCCCCCCAGTGCGGCGACATGTTGATGCATTTTGCCAGTTTCTGCGCTGCCCAGATAAAAGATGAAGAGCGCTATGCTGACCCGGATCTAAGTTTACGGCTCAGTAGTGGAGAGATTTGTCACTCTGATCTTGAGCGGGTGCAATCGTTGCTCCGACATTGGATGGAAGATGGTGATGCCGTTAACCAGTGGTTTGGAGAATTGGTGACGGAAGCAAAATACGATGAACAACCGGCAGAGCCAGAGTATGAAGTGGATTCATCACAGCTGGTTGAACTATTGCAACAGGGTGGAGAATTGCGCCGAAGTGAAGGTGTGCGATACGCCTACAGCGATTGCGGGTCATCGCTACAGCTTTACGTTAACGGAGAAAGCTTCGACTGCAGCGCTGACCTGCGTGAGTTGCTAGCCATGCTTTCAGACCACAACCAATACTCAGCGCAGTCTCTGCTGCCGTGGCAGCAGCACCCAGAGGGGTTGGAGCTGCTTTGTACTTTGGTTGCTAGAGGTTGGTTGTATTTCCCGGTAACTGATTGATCATAAAGCGGGAACCAAAAAGCGGGTGAATTTCAAACGCTTGTAGGGTTGGACGGGGCCGTAATGGCGCAGTAAACTTGCCGGTCAAATTATATACAGTGCCCCTTTTTAAGTTGTTTTTCGATGGCAATATTTTGGCGTCCCCGCTCAATCCTGCAACTAACGTTGGTCGGCTTTTTTGTAGCCGTGGCTCCGTTGTGTATCGCAATTTTCTATACTATCCAGGCATTTGACCAGCTGGCTGTCAACAACAGCCGCAAAGCGCAAGATTTGGTGGAGTTGACCCGTGCAAATCAGATATTGCAGGCGGACCTCTGGGCATTGGAGCGAAATGCAGGGCAGTACGTAGCTCTTGGAGATCAACAGCTGCTAACGCTGTTCCAGGGGGAACACAATCAAATCATGGAGCAGCTCCAGCAACTGGAACCGATGCTGGACAAAGAGCGTGGCTTTTATCTGCTTCCACTAACCGAAGCATTGGAACGGCTGCAGGTTGCGCTGGTGGCACCACCCACCCTGTTTAATGGACAGGCGACACTGGCTCAATTTGATCAAATCAGTAGCCTGGCGCTGGATCTCCGTCGTGCCAGCCAAGACTTTGTAGATCAGCAGTTGCAGCAACAGGTGGTTGAATCCCAGGAGATCAAATCATCGTTGATGTTGATGGTTACCTCATTGGCCCTGTTTACCCTGTTTGCGGCCCTGTTCTTTATCTACTGGATCAACCGCCCGATTCGACAGATCGAACGTCGCATCAGTCAGATGGGAAGTGGTGACCTGACCCAGGAAATTTCCATTGTCGGGCCTCAGGAGATGCAGATCGTCGGTGAGCGTTTGGACTGGTTGCGCAGCCAGCTTCGAGAACTGGACGCCCAAAAACAGCAGTTCCTGCGCCATGTTTCCCATGAGTTGAAAACCCCCTTGGCCAGTTTGCGAGAAGGTGCTGATCTGTTGGCAGAAGGGGTGGTTGGCACTCTGGATCAACGCCAGTTTGAGATCGTTTCTATCGTCCAGCAGAACAGTCGAGAGCTGCAGCGATTGATCGAGAACCTGCTGGATTACAATCAACTGCTCTATCATCGAGAGCTTAATTTGGAATCTGTTGAATTTGAGCGCATGTGGCAGGAACTTATTGCCAGTTACGCAATCATTATTGAGCGCAAATCTCTGCAGGTCGAGGTGATGGGGGATCCCTGCAACTGGCCGGCGGATGCACCCAAAATCAGAACGGCGCTGGATAACCTGCTTTCCAACGCCGTTAATTATTGCCCTGAAGGTGGGCAGGTGGATATTCGTTGGCAGGTGCGGGAGCAGTTGTTGTGGTGTCAGGTGAGTAATAGCGGTCAAGCAATCTTGGAACAGGAAAGTGAGCGTATCTTTGAGCCTTTTTATCAGGGTCGTAACAGTCGTATCGGTGCCATCAAGGGGTCTGGAATCGGGCTGAGTGTGGCCCGTGAGTGTGTGCAGGCGCACGATGGTTCCCTGGATTTGATCGAGAATGCACAGTTACCGATCAGTTTTTGTATGCAGCTACCGGAATTGGAGCTGAAACTATGAAAGTACTGTTGATAGCGATTTCTTTAGTTCTGCTGGCTGGCTGCCAGCATCTTAATCAACAGGTGGCCAAAATTGTACCGACGGTCGAGGTGGTAGAGCCTGACCCTCAGCAGTATCGTCTCAAAAGCTGGCTGCAACAGCTTTCACAAGCGATGGAAATGAATCCCGAAGAGGTGCAGAAGAATCTCAAAAAACTGGGCACCAAAAGACCCCAAGTGATCAATCAGCTATACCACTATGCAGTCTTGAATCAGCAACTCAAGGATCGGCTGGGGTGGATTCGTGCACGGGATAGTTTACGAATCATTAAGGCAGACAAGCAGGTGAGCGGAGAAGTAGAGATGCTTGTGAATATGCTGCTGCTTCATAACCAGTCGATGATCAATGCCGACGCGCGTGATAGCCGCATGCTCGATGCTCTGGACCAGAATCAGATACAGTTGGATGTGGCCGGCGAGGCATTGCGGGAGAGCCGACAACATAGCGAATTGTTGCAGAATAAAATTGATGCGCTGACCAATCTGGAACGCAATATGAGTATTCGTCGAGCCCTGACCACTGATGCTGAAAAGGAGCGCAAAGGTGAGTGAAATCAACCCCAGACTGTTGTTGGTGGATGATGATCCCAGCCTGATGAGATTGCTGGTTTTAAGATTGGAAGCCGAACACTATCAAGTACTGACCGCTTCCAATGGCCAGGAGGCGCTGCAGGTGTTACGTAGCGAAGAGATTGATCTGGTGATCAGTGATCTGCGCATGGATGAGATGGACGGGTTGGAGCTTTTTGAGCAGGTTCAACATTACTATCCCGGTAAGCCCGTCATCATTATTACCGCCCAAGGTACCATCCCGGAGGCGGTATCTGCGACTCAGCAAGGGGTGTTCGGTTTTCTTACCAAACCGGTGGATAAGAAAGAACTTTTACATCAGATATCTCAAGCGTTGGCCGCCTCTCAAGGATGTCGAAGTGGCAATAAAGATCAGCAGTGGCGACAGCATATCCTCTCACGTAGCGAGTTGATGGAGCGACTCCTGGCTACGGCCCAGCAAGTGGCTGATTCCGATGTCAGTGTGTTGATTTCCGGGAGTAGCGGAAGCGGTAAAGAGCTGCTTGCCCAGGCGATCCATCAAGCCAGTGGCCGCGAAAAGCATTCCTTTGTCGCCATCAACTGTAGTGCGTTACCTGAGCCTCTGCTGGAATCGGAGCTCTTTGGCCATGTGAAAGGGGCTTTTACCGGTGCCGTCAGCGACCATCAAGGATTGTTCCGAGCGGCCGATAAAGGAACATTATTTCTGGACGAAATTGGCGATATGCCGGCAGCGCTGCAGGTTAAGTTACTGCGAGTCTTGCAGGAGCGTCAGGTGCGTCCGGTAGGCAGTACCCGCAGCTATGGAGTTGATGTCCGAATTATCTCTGCAACTCACCGGGATTTGAACAAAGATATGGCGGACGGTAATTTCAGGCAGGATCTTTATTACCGTCTCAACGTTGTTAATTTAAAACTGCCGGATCTGGATGAACGGGCTGAAGATATTCCACTCCTGGCGAACCACTTTTTACGGCATACCACCAAGGGAAGTAGTGGTCAGGTAACATCCTTCGCACCGGACGCTGTTAACTTGCTAGTGGGTGCCTCCTGGCCAGGCAATGTACGTCAGTTGGAGAATGTGGTTCAGCAGACCGTGGCGCTTTCCTCCACGCCGGTAATTCCAGCGGCACAAGTGAGGCAGGCACTAGCGGAAGAATCCGGGTATTTACCTTCGTTTAACGATGCTCGTCACCAGTTTGAACGGGATTACCTGGTGAAGGTAATGCGATTGACTGAAGGGAGTGTGACTCAGGCTGCCAGATTGGCACAGCGTAATCGCACCGATTTTTACAAGTTATTACAACGCCATGGACTTAGAGCTGAAAGTTTTAAGGGGCGCTAAGACATAGATAGCAACTTGAGGGTATAGATTTACCTGTATCAAATTTGGTTAATAAAGCGGCAATTTTATGCCGTTGATGACCTACAACTTGCGGCAAGAATGGTGTATTTTTGAGCATCGAAAATTGCTCAATTATTGATTAAAGAACTGAATGTTTCGGTTTGTCTGTTTAAAACTTGCGTTACGTCTCCAATAAGAGACGTTTCAAGCATTTGAAAAACAAAGATTTTTAGATATGTCACTGTAATCTGTCTGAAATAAGAGACGGTCTTTGGGTATCTGTATTAAATTGGCTATAGCCAATTGCTGTGTTTATGTATCAAGTTGTTGAAATTTAAGTGAATGTGTAGACTTGGACTGTTTCTTGCTATCTCTTTTTAGAGATGCGTGGCGAAGAGTTTTATTTCCTCACTCTTGGTGAATTTTGGAAATAGTATCGAGCATGTCAGACATGGATGTAGATTTTTTAGTTGGTTGGATTACAGCAAACAAATTTATTTAGGTGATATCGTGGAAGTTTGCTTTGAGTTAACTACAGATCCGGCGCTACTGCAGCAGTATTATGAGATCCGACAAGAGTGTTTTCGTCGTGAATTAGGTGTGCGTTCTTTTGATGGTGGCGAAGACAGTTACGATCTGACAGGAGATATTCTGATCGTCCGTGATGGCGATCGTTGTGTTGGTGGTGTTCGGTTGACGGGGTCCACTGCAAATAATCCGTATCTGCTTCCCATGGAATGCAACGGATTTTTGGTGTTGAAGCAGTTTCCCCAGATAGCTAAGTCAGGCAAGGGATACTGCCAGTTTACGAGACTGGCACTGTTGCCGGAGTATCGGTCGATGGATGTTATGCGTCGTCTCACGGATGCGATGATCAATGTAGCCATCGATAAAGGTTACAGTTATGTGTTCAGTATTTCGGGATTAAATCGCTGCCGCCTGTACCGCCGCTTTTTCCAAAATGCGGGATACGACAACGAGATTTTAAACGACGTTTCTTTGAAAATTGAAAGTGGATTTCAGGGGCTCGAACATCTGCTCTCGGTAGGTTACACCAACAGCTATGCTGAACGTTTGAACTCCTACCACTATGAAGATCGAGTTGATCAAACTGGCCTGGCGAATCTAGTTGAAAAGCCGGCCGAGCGTGGAACTGTTAGTTATCTGCATGTAGCATAACGTTGTTCCTGCGCACACAGACATAAAAAGCCAGCTTTAAGCTGGCTTTTTATGTTAATGCAGTATCTGATTTAGGTTGCTTCAGCGGTCTCTATCTAGCGTGTCTATTGACTGTGGGCTCTATCCCAATTGCGCTTAAAGCGTGCGACCCAGTAGTCCAGCACATTGTCCACCATCTTGATGTTCTTCTGGCCTTCAGGCACCGATTGTTTATCGGACTCACGGGTATCAATGACCGCTGCAACCAGTTCACCGGTTACCGAATCAAAGACTTCTGCTTCCAGAGAGGCTTTGTAAACGATGATCTCTTCGCCCTGAGCACCAGAGGCTGCATTCTTGCCGGCTTCGACCAGCAGGGCGATCGGGATGTAACCCAGTGCGCTGCGGTCTGGATATTTACGCTCTACACCGGTAATAGCAGACCGGATCAGCAGCACGTCTTTTCCGGGCTTATCCACTATTGGATACTCTGGTTCAAAAGTGGCTTTGAGCTTTGATACCAAACCATCGGTTACGTATTTCAGCTCATTGGGGTTGATGCCTTTATAGCTTGCCTGTTTTCCGTACCAGACTTCAGGAGGAACAATCATTAGCTTTTTATACTTAGCCAGTGCCTTGAGATCGCTACCTGGCTTCATATACACCAGGGCGCCATCGCTCCATTCACGTACTTTAAAACCATCATAACTACTCATAAAGCCGGACTTTTCAGTAGTGGGGTTGGATTGGCATCCGGCCGCTATTAGTCCAGAGAGAAGTACAGCTGTCAGGGTTTTTATGGGTTTCATTGATCACCTCATTGTTCGGCGGGTGCAGTTACCTGCACATTGAAAAATACAGCATAGAGAACTGGGACTACGATCAAGGTGAGGATGCTGGCGAATGTCAGCCCTCCCATAATCGTAACTGCCATCCCAACGAAGAAGTCGTCTGCCAGCAGTGGAATCATCCCCAATACGGTGGTGCCGGCAGCCATGGCCACCGGGCGGGAGCGTGATACTGCTGAATCCAATACGGCGGACAGTGGATCTTTACCTTCGGCTAGTTCCAGGTTGATCTGGTCTAGCAATACGATGGCATTTTTGATCAGCATGCCCGCCAAACTCAGGGCTCCCAGTAGCGGCATAAAGCCGAACGGCTCCTTCACCAAGAGCAGACCGGCAGAGATACCAATTAGCGCCAGCGGTACCGTTAACCAGATGATCAGTGGGATTTTCAGGGAATTGAATAGCACGATGCTGACCAGAACCATGATTCCGAAGGTCAGTGGCATATAGCCGGCTAAGCCTTTCTGTGCATCGCTGGAGTTTTCAAATTCGCCACCCCAAGCCATCTCGTACCCGATCGGTAGGGGAATCGCTTCGATATCGGCTTTGATACGTTTCAGCACTACGCTGGCATTGCCCACCTGTGGCTCTGCGCCTACGGTGATGGTGCGCTTACGATCTCGACGATGGATAATGGAATCTTCCCAGCCTGTAGGGTAGCCGGCAACAACCTGATCAATCGGTATGGTACGACCGGCAGCATCGCTCCAGATCTGGATATTTTCGATTTCGCTGATATCCATGCGTTCGTTGGCAGGCGCTCGAGATATGATCGGTATCAGTTCATCGCCCTCCCGATAAACACCCACCCGAGATCCAGTGAAGTTAGTGTTTAGGGCATCATTGAGATTAGAGTGGGTAATTCCTGCCAGTTGCGCTTGGGTTTTTGCCAGCACCGGACGAACCAGTTTCACCCGCTGTCGCCAATCATCACGGATTGAAACAGAGCCGCCATCACGGTACATCACCATCTTCGCCTGCTCGGCTAGCTGTCGCAGCACGTCTGGATCGGGACCGGAATAGCGTACTTCCAGCGCAGATCCGCCACCGGGACCCAGTTTGAATTTCTCCAGTTTCGGTTCGGCGTCTGGGAATTCCTGGGCCAGGTAGTCGCTGTACTCCCCCATCAGAGCGTCTACCTGCAGGTAATCCTTCACATTGATCAGCAGGAAAGCGTAAGAAGTATTGGTTTTCTCCGGGGCATAGGTAAGCACAAATCGAGGAGCTCCACCGCCTATAAAGCTGGAGACGGCGTCGATGCGATCATCCTTCAGCAGCTTTTCTTCGATCATCGATACATCGGCGCTGGTTTCTCGGATGTCGCTACCCTGAGGGAGCCAATAATGGATCATAAATTGCGGATTTGTGGATTTTGGGAAGAAGCTTTGTTCTATCTTAGTAAAGCCCCAGATCGCGGCTACCAACATGGCGACCATTAGCGCTAAGGTTAGCCAGCGTAGTTTCAGACAGTAGGTTAGGAAACCTCGGTAGGCGGTGAAAAAGGCACCGCCGTAGGGATCGGCTGGCTCTTCACCTTCGGGTTGCTGCTTTACTTTCAGGAACACAACACAGAATAAAGGCGTTATGGTTACAGCGATAATCCAGCTCAGACCCAGGGAGTAGAGCAGAACCTGAAACAGTGAGCGACAGAATTCACCGGTGCTGTCTTGAGAAAAGCCGATGGCGCCGAACGCCATGATTGCAATAACCGTGGCGCCTAGTAGTGGCCATATGGTTTGCGCGACGACTTTCTTGGCCGCCTGGAGGCGATCTTCACCGGACTGCAACCGGATCAGAATACCTTCGGTGACCACGATGGCGTTGTCTACCAACATCCCAAGGGCGATAACCAGTGCGCCCAGGGATATTCGTTCCAGTGCGACCCCTTCGTTTTTCATCAGAATAAAGGTGGCGATAACGGTGATCAGCAAGATAGCGCCGATCAACAAGCCACTGCGGACACCCATAAATAGCAGTAGCACGACGATAACGATGGCGATTGCCTGTAGAAGGCTCACCACAAAATTATCGATGGCGCGGGTCACGGCATCGGACTGCATCACGGTAATATTGGTTTCCAGACCAACCGGGGTTAGCGTCTCTAATTGATGCAGCCGTTCAAGCACCGCCTCACCCATGTTTACCACGTTACCGCCGGATTTGGTGGAGATCCCCATAGTGATCGCGGTCTCACCGTTAAAGCGCATCAATTCCGTGGCCGGGGTGATATATTCCCGTTTAACTTCGGCGATATCGCTTAGCCTTAGCAAACTGTTGCTGCGGTTCGGAATCAGCAAATTGGCGATATCTTCGACTGCATTGATACCTTCTTCCGGTTGGATGCGAATGTAGTCGCGGCCCACCTTGACCTTGCCTGCGGGAGAAACCAGGTTTTGTTGCGATAACAGACCGTAGACCTGTTCCTGGCTGATACCCAGCTGGGCCATCTTGCTGCGGGAAAACTCCACATAGATCGCTTCCTGCTGGTCGCCCCAGAAGGTGATTTTGGCTACGTCATCTACCAGCAGCAGTTCGCGTTTTACAAAGTCGGCGTGGTCTTTGATCTCCTGATAGCTGTATCCGTCACCGGTAATCGAGAACAGAATGCCGAACACATCGCCAAAGTCATCGTTGACTAAAGAAGGGCCTGCTCCGGGGGGGAAGCTGGTTTGGGCATCGCGGACCTTACGACGCAGCTGTTCCCAAACACTGGGTAGAGTCTCTCTATCGTACTTTTCCTCCATCTCCACGGTGATAATGGAGAGCCCCTCTTTGTTGTAAGAACGGATCTCTTTTATCTGAGACATACGCTGGATCGCGGTTTCCAGCATGTCGGTGACTTCCTGTTCCACTTCGATGGGGGTGGCGCCAGGATATTGGGTAATGACCAGAGCTTCCTTGATGGTAAATTCCGGATCCTCAAGGCGTGACAGTGACTGGTATGAAAACAGGCCGCCAAATAGCAGCAAAAAAGTACAGACCCAAGTGATGGTGCTGTTGCGTATGGAAATTTCAGCGATGTTCATCAGTTCGCTCCCACCTTGCCCTCGAACAAGCGAACTTTCTGTCCGGGTTGCAGGTAGTGAACGCCAGCGGTAACGATGCGCTGGCCTGGGCTTAAGCCTTCCTTAATTTCTACTTGCTCGCCGCGCAGACTGCCGATAGAGATAGCTTGCTTCTGAACTGCACCATCGCTGTAGATCCAGGCAAACTGCTGATCGCTGCCATTAGGATCGGCAAAGACTGCAGTGGCCGGCACCTGGATCATGGTGTTTTCAACAACCATGTCGGCGGGAGGGGTGACAATTACATTAACGCTCATTCCCGGTAATACATTGATTTTCTCGGGGGAGGGCATGGTCATTACGTACTTGAAGGTTTGAGTGTCTTGGTCTGCTTGAGTGGAAAACTCCTTAATGGTCATCGGAAAATATTTATCCGGGATAGTCTCAACCTGGGCGACTATCTTAAATTCGTCCGTACGGTCGCGAGATCTGCCTTGTACGATCAGTTTCTCTGGTACTTGAATGGTAATATCCAGCGAGCTGTTATCCTGCAGGCTCAGTATCTCTTGCTTGGCCTCTACATCCTGGAAATTATCGACATAGAGTGATGCTACAACACCGTCGAAGGGGGCTTTTAAGGTGGTGTCTTTAAAGGCTTTACGAGCCTTTTCTACATTAGCGGCGGCGACGTCCCGTTCTGCCCGTAAACGGTCAACATCAGCAGCGGAGATTAATTTACGCTTGAAAATCTCTGCAGCGCGACCGAAGTCGGCCTTCGCGCGCTTGTACTTCGCTTCCGCTGATTTCAAATCGCTACGATAGTCGCGAGTATCCAGTTGTGCCAACAGAGTGCCTTTTTTAACTTGTTGACCGGTTTTAACCGGCAGCTTGGTCAGGGCCCCAGCCACCTGAAAAGCCAACTCTACCTTCTCACTTGCTTCGACTTTACCGGGAAAGGTTCGGCTCTTAATCTGCAACGGCTCCTCCACCAGAGTGGTTTTGACCGGTCGTATGACTTCCGGTTTGCTGACCTGTTCCTCCTCGCAACCGCTGAGCAGTGTGGTCATCAATAGGCCAATAAATATTGTGGCGGGGAGATTAGACTTGAAAGATGCTGTCGCGTGCATAGTCACTCCATGTGGATAGGGCAGCAAGGAACATTGTTTAAAAGCATTAGTTCTTAATAATAGATCATCAATTGGTGAGCATCTGACAAATATCAGTCATCACCGATCCTTTTCACCACTCTAACTCTGGGTGGATAATAAGCATAAAAATCAAAGTAATAGCTCATATAACCATTAGGCATTGGTTAACCCCATCGTCTTTGTTTTGTAATAAGGTACAACAGCAACAGGAGACGAGGTGAGACACCATGAAAGCAGCTATTTTAGTGATTGCACTATTCATCAGCGGTCCGTTACTAGCGGCTGGGCAAGCCCCTGAATTGAGCTATGCACAGCATATTGTTAGCGATAGCAACGGCAGTCAGATTGAAGCGACACGTGCCAAGTTGCGTTTAAAACGCTTACGGATCATCGAGAACAATCTGCCATTGCAGCAAACTCAATGGCAATCCTTCTGGCAAACGTACGGCGACTACATGGTTTCGATGGACCAGTTGGATGACCGAGTCTGGCAGTTAATCAACGATTATGCCGAAGCGCACAACAACGATAGCGTTGATGATGAGATGGCGCTGACTCTAATAAAGCAGCAACAGCAGATCCAGCAGGATCGTCTTGCTCTGCGCAATCTATTTACCCACAGATACCTGGATGTGATTACTCCAAGACAGCTGGCGCGTTTCTATCAGTTGGAGCGACGAATGGATGCCTTGCTGAGTATCAGCATGGCGCAGCAGATTCCTCTAATTCCCTGATTGGTCTACTATTGATCAGGTATTCCTGAACAAAAGAGATAGTTGCCGGTCTTCTAGTGTGAACCTGCAATGAGCCAATCAAGGAGAGCCTGTTGAATCCCGATCAGTTGAACCGAATCGATCTGAACCTGTTGGTGGCTTTCAATGCTCTGATGGAGGAACGGAATGTCTCGCGGGCAGCGGAACGGTTACACGTTACCCAGCCCGCCATGAGTAAGACACTGCAGCGACTGCGAGATTTATTTAACGATCAGCTGTTCGTTCGTACGCCAAAAGGGCTGGAACCCACGCCCAAGAGTCTGGAGCTACAACAGCCCATCACCAAAGCCCTGGATCAACTGATTCAGGTGTTAACCCCAGCGGATTTCGACCCATCACGGTTGGAACGCACCTTTACCATAGCCGCAGCAGATCCTTTGTCGGCACTGTTTGTTCCAAGATTGATGGAACAAACAGTGAAGAGGCCAACGGAGTGCGTCTGCGATTGGTTCATTACAATGCTGAGAGCATTCTCAGCCTTTCCAAAGGTACAGTGGATTTTGTCTGCGGCGTTGTCAGCGACAACATGCCCGCAGGAGTCCATGGACGTAAATTGTCTGGGGACAAAATTTGTGTCTTTGTTCGAAAGCAGCATCCCTTGGCAGACCAGGGCGAGATTAGTATGCAGGAGATGACCGAGTACGGTCATATCAAACCCTGGTTTAAAGGCATCAATGATCGAGGCCCCTTGGACATCCATCTTAAATCCATGGGTAAGAGTCGGGTTGTCAATCTGGAAGCCTCACACTTTGCCACCATCAAAGCCGCGCTGCTGGTCAGCGACAATCTGCTGTTCGGCTTTAAGCACTCTTGGTGGAATCTTTTGGGACTCGATGAAGTAGTGCCACTGGAAGTGACGGGCTACGATCTGGATACTTTCTTTGCCCATCTGTTTTGGGATGAACGCAACCACAATGATCCCGCCTCCAAGTGGTTGCGGGAATTGATTGTGGAGATCTCTGGAGAAGAGATCGAAGCGATGAGAAAGCGGGTCTCTGAGATTCAGTGACGGATTCGAGAAGGTTTCGGGCTGGGCTCGAAACAGTTCAATAACTCTGCGGCATAGTGGCCATAAGTTGAGTTCATTGGTCGACTAAGCCGCAACTCCTTAAAGTGCTCCCATCAACTTTTGACAGGAGCACCAATATGCACAAAGCCACCGCCTTAACGCTGATCTCTGCAAGCCTGGCAGTCCCCGCCTTAGCCGAAGATAACCAGTCCCAATTTAGCTTGGGGTTGGGGGCTACCTATAACGACAGCGCCTATCTAGGCTACGACAACGACCCCCGGGCGGTGCCTTTGATCAACTACCGCAATGGTGATTTTCATATCCGTGCTACCGAGTTAGGTTATCGGGTTTACGATGGCACCGGGCAGATCGAACTTATCGGTAACCTCAATTTTATGGAGTTTGATGCCGACGAAAGCGCTGAACTGTCATTGTTGGATGATCGTGACATGGCTTTTGAGATGGGTGAAGATATCGCCTGGAAAACTTCAGTATTACTGCACTCGTCGACGTATCCGATGCCCACGAAGGGGAGCGTGTTAACGTAAATTACGCCTTCCCGCTGAGTAGCAATACGGCAAAATCAGGCATTGTTCCTGCTGTGGGTTTGGATTGGCAGAGCAACAGCTATAACGACTACTACTATGGCGTCAGCGCCGCTGAATCGGCGCGTACCGGTGGCAGCGTTGCCGCCTATGACAGCGATTCCAGCGTCAATCCCTACTTCAAAGTAGATGCCTACTACGAAATCGCACCCCAGTGGCAAGCGGTTGCCAATTTCCGCTATACCTGGCTCGATGATGAGATCTCCGATAGCTCTATGGTCGAGGATGATCACGAGGCAAGAGTTTCTTTGGGTGTCAAATACCAGTTCTAAGATTTTTCGATTTAGCCGATTTGTCCAGCGCTGTGGTCTACCGAAGGCCGCAGCGTTTCTGTCATAATAGCGCCTCTTTCAAGCCTTAATGGAAAGCGGACACTATGGCGATTACCGAAGCAATCGTTCACTTTATCGATCGACCCGAAGGGGAGCAGACTCATGTCTCCCAGCGACGGTCACTACTGACGCTTAACTCCCCATTGGAGTCTCTGATCACTAAGGTGGTTGCCGCCTACAATAATCGTTCTGGCAAGATCTACGGTGGTTTTGACCCCGAACAGAATGTCCCTTTCCAAGGGTTGCTCAAGAACTACCAAAGCGGTGAAATCGATCTGGTTCAGTTTAGTAGCCAATGTCTGGATCAGTTCAAGCAGCAACTGGATCAGCAGGCCGATGGCATCAGTGGTTACCTGTTGTTTGCCCGCCAACGGGTGCTGGAACAGGAGCAGTTATTGATTCTGTTGTTGAGCACTAGTCCTGCAGTGTTTATCGATGAAGAACTTGAGCTGAGTGATGCCCGTCATCTGGATCTTGGCAAGGTACAGCTGGGTGCCAAGATCGATCTGGATGAATGGCAGCGTCAAGGCAGCCAGTATATTTCCCTGGTTAAAGCCCGCAGTGGTAAAGAAATCAACGAATGTTTCCGTAGTTTCCTTGGTTGTAGCGAAGAGGTGGATGCCAAGGAGCAGACCCAGGCTCTGGTCAAGGTGTTTGGTGACTACTGTTCCCAGTCCTTTGAGGATCAGGGCAAAGTCTCCGAGGTCAAGCAGAAGGCCTATGAATATTGTAATGAGCGCTTGGAGTCTGGCGAACGAGTAGGGCTGCAAGACTTATCTTGCGCGATGGATACCACCGATCCGGATAAGTTCTTCAATTATGTTGCAGAGCACGATAGCCCCCTGCAGGAGGAGATTCCTGCCGATCGTCGAGGATTGCAGAAATTTGTCCGTTATAGCGGATCGATGAAAGGAATCAGCGTTAGTTTTTCTGAAATGCTGTTAGGGGAACAGGTGGTATATGACGCCGAAAATGACACCCTGATTATCCGTGGAACGCCACCGACCTTACGCAAACAGCTTAATCGAAACACCTGAGTTGATGAACGGTGGCTATGATCAATCCTTGATCAGCGTCACCTATCCGGGGTCAAGGGACACACCTTAAAGTCGAATTATGATTTACTTGTTATAAGCATATACTGCGTTCCTGCGGTGCAATATGGAAGGTAATCATGGACAAGTTTGTTTTCGATGACAGTCTGCGGCTCGGTATCACTTTGATCGACGAGCAGCATGGCCGTTTTATTGGTTATATTAACGACACCTGGGATGCGCTGGAGCGCGGGGATTCCAAGGAAGAATTTCTACACATCCTTAATCAGCTGATGGATTATGTGGTCGAGCACTTCTCAGACGAAGAGGCGCTGATGAAAGAGTTCGACTACCCGGGGCTTGCGGAACATCGTGATAAGCATAGCGATACCACAGATGAACTCTTTGGTTTTGATATGAAGTTAATGGGCGACGATCCTGAGGCTGCACGTTCATTCCTTAATTTCCTCACCGACTGGCTGCGTAACCATATCAATGTGGTTGACCGTGAGCTGGCCGCCTATTTGAAAGAGAAGGGCTGCAGCTAACCAGTCCTGTTCGATTTCTATCGGCGGTAAACAACAACCGTTTGCTGCCGACTATTCTTACCCCCATAATCCAAATTCAAGCCATCGCCGTATATTCTGATAGGCATAGATTTGGTGTGTTAAAACCCTTGGGGAATCCACAATGAGCAAACGGGTGCTGGTACCCATCGCCAATGGCAGCGAAGAGATAGAAGCGGTCTGTGTCATCGACGTGTTACGTCGCGCCGGAGCCGATGTGGTTGTCGCTTCAGTAGAAAATGAGCTGCAAGTAATCGCTTCCCGTGGCGTCAAACTGGTGGCTGATCAGTTATTGGATAACTGTGTCGGTGAGTTTGACCTGATTGTTCTGCCGGGGGGAATGCCCGGTGCAGAGCGACTGCGAGATACCCCTGCACTGATAGAGAGGCTACAACAGCAGCGGCAGAGTCAGCGGCTGATTGGTGCGATCTGTGCTGCACCCGTTGTGGTACTCGATAGCCACCAACTGCTTAGCCAAAAATCGACGGCCCATCCGGCTTTCTCGCAACATCTTACAGATCAATCACAGGTATGTTCTCGGGTGGTTATAGACGGCAACTGTGTCACCAGCAGGGGACCCGGTACCGCTCTGGAGTTCGCGCTGACATTGGTATCTCTGTTGTACGGGGATGAAAAAGCACAGCAAGTGGCTGAACCGATGGTGATGCCTTAGTCATTCAATAGAGCTGGATGTTACCTATGAGCGCCAACATAACCGCGGAAAAGGTGCTGGAGATACGCCAACTCAGCAAAAGTTTTGAGGCAGGGAGCCGGCGTCAGCAGGTCCTCGACCAGGTTGATCTTGATCTGCGGCGAGGGGAAGTTGTTGTGTTGCTGGGTGCAAGCGGCTCCGGTAAATCTACCCTGCTGAATCTGATCGCTGGTCTCGAGTATGCCGACCGGGGGCGGATCAGTATCAACGGCCGCGAACAGACCGCATTGGATGAGCAGCAACGTACATTGTTCCGGCGCCGTCATATTGGTGTTGTATTCCAGTTTTTTAATCTGATTCCTACTCTCAATGTTGCCGAAAACCTCAGCTTGCCTCTGCAGCTCAATGATCTGCCAGTGGACCAACAACGTCTTGATCGATTTCTGGATCAGTTGGGGATCGCTCAGTTAACGGATCTCTATCCTGAGCAGATCTCCGGTGGTGAGCAACAACGGGTGGCGATCGCTCGGGCGATGATTCATCAGCCGGCGTTACTGCTTGCGGATGAACCTACGGGTAGCTTAGATAATGCCACCGCTGATCGAGTCTCTTCGATGTTGTTTAAACAGGTTCGTGAGCAGGGGCAAAGCTTGATCTTAGTGACCCACAACGAATCCCTCAGCCAATACGCCGATCGGGTATTGCGATTAAAGGATGACCGTTTCCAAAAAAGTGATGCCGAACCCATTGGGGAAGAGGTGTAGTTTGTCTTGGCCCAGGCTTCTTTATTTTATCTGTCCGACGGCGCTGGTACGGGCCAACGCCGGCTATTTTCGACAGCACCCTTGGTTGTTGCTGGTTGCGATTATCGGTATTGCCCTGGGGGTGTCTGGCGTTGCCGGTGTTGAGATCAGCAACTATAGCGCCAAGAAAAATTTTGAAATAGCCAGTGAGCAGTTGCTGGGGCGGGCCAGTCATCGCATTAGCAGCCAGCAGCCGATCCCGGAATCTCTACTAACTCAGTTGAGGGTGGATTGGGGTATTGAAGCCGCGCCGCTGATCAGCCGTTATCTTCGCTTAAATAACGAGAAAGGACCGATTTTCCAGCTGCTAGCCGTTGATCCTTTTCTGTTTCAGCGGTTTCATCCCAGCCAAAATCAGCAGCTCCCGGCGGGTTTCGATACCGAACAACTTTTGCTGAAACCCGCATCGGTGCTGATGGCAGAATCCAGCTATCGGCGCCACCAGATGCAGGGAGACCAGATCGATCTATATACCGAAGTGGGGATTCGAACGGTACAGATTATCGCCCGTGTCGGCGAAGCAGATGACAGCCATTTTAGTTCTTTATTGTTGATGGATATTGGTCGCGCGCAGCAACTGTTGGATCTGCCTAGGCAGCTTGATCATATCGAACTAATGATCAGTGAAGAGCAGGCCCAGGCGATCGCGGATTGGCTGCCGGCAGGTGTTCAGATCTATCCCGCCAGTCGCCAACGTCAGGCTACTCAGAATTTGGGTGAAGCGTTGCACCTGAACCTCAGCGCTATGGGCATGCTGGCGATGGTGGTTGGGGTGTTTCTGGTTTATAACACCCTGTTTTTTTCTTTGGTTCAACGCCAGCAACTGTTTGGTCAATTACGCAGCATCGGCGTTACCCAGCGTGAGCTGCTCCGTTACCTGTTGTTAGAATTGTTGGTTATCGGCACCCTGGGCACTTTGCTGGGATTACTGGCCGGTCTGTTGTTGGCCGATAAGCTGATCCTGCTGGTCACGAGAACTATCAATGACCTTTACGCAGTAAGCCCAATCGAACTGATTCAACTGCGCCCACAACTGTTGCTGAAAATTGTATTGGTAGGGATTGGTGGAGCGATGCTGGCTGGGTTGTTGCCAGCGTTAAGCAGTGCTCGATTGTCGATTCGTCAGGGCGCAAGCCGACAGCAGTTGGAGACACGGGGGACGCAACTGAGTAGAAAACTACCGCTGTTAGCGTTACTGCTGGTGGTGGTTTTCGGGCTGTTCTACCTCTGGCGTGAAAGTGGCATCATCGGCGGTTACTTGGCGGTGACTGCGCTGATTTTGGGCTGCGCATTGCTGATGCCGCTGTTTGTTCGGGTGGGCTGCAGGTGTCTGCATCAGGGTATAAATCGATTGCGACCGCAGGGCGGTTTGCTATTGAGGATGGCGCTGAAAGATACCCAGCGGGGGTTGAGTCGAACTGCCGTCGCGCTGATGGCTTTGATGGTTGCGGTGTCGGTTACGGTATCTATGACACTGATGATTGGCAGCTTTCGCAGCACGCTGGAACTCTGGCTCAATCAACGCCTCAACGCCGATGTCTATATTTCTCCCGCGTCCCGTCTGCCGGGAGATCAGGGCTCGCTGCCGGTAACGGTTTGGCAGTGGCTGGAACAACAACCGGAGATCCATAAGTTAGCCAGCTACCGACGTATCAGCGTGCTGAGCGAGCAGGGGAAGATCCAGCTGTTTGCCAGTCAGTTGCCGGAGAAGGGGCGAGCTGGATATCGGTTTCTTTCGGGAGATCCTGCAGCTATATGGAAGTCCTTCGAGCAAAAGGACCAGATCCTGATCAGCGAACCCTTGGCTAACCGGCTGGGTTTGGACCGGGGAGACGATCTTAGCCTGCCGACGCCATCGGGCCGGCAAGTCTTCCAAGTGGCTGGGGTTTACTACGACTATGGCGATAGCAACGGTCGGGCTATTCTCAGTCCCGATAACTTTTCCCGTTACTGGCAATTGACTCCCGCAAGGGTGGCGGGGATCTATCTTCACGATCCCGAACAAAGCGATCAATTTCTAAACCGTCTCTATCAACTTCCCGAATCCGATGAGTTGTTGGTGAGTCCCCGTAATGGTGTGTTGGAGCGATCGCTGCAGATTTTCGAGCGCACCTTTCTAGTGACCGATGCCTTGCGTCTGCTGGCGCTGCTGGTGGCTTTTGTAGGTGTCTTTGCGGCATTAATGGCTTTGCAGCTGGAGCGACGGCAAGAGCTCAAACTTTATAAAGCGGTGGGTCTGACCTTGTCGCAACGTGTCCGGTTGTTACTTTACCAAGGCCTTTTGATCGGTTTGTTGGCAGGATTTGCTGCGATTCCAGTCGGTGTCTTGCTGAGCTGGGGACTGATCGAGTTGATACAGTTGCGGGCCTTCGGATGGACACTGTTTTACCAGTGGCAATGGCTGCCTTTGTTGCAGACACCGATGTTAGCTTTGACTGCAGCACTACTAGCTGGGGCTTATCCTGCGTGGTTGCAGGTGCGAGAGGATCGCCAACTGCAGATGCGCTGGCGCAGTGCTGGGAGGACTGGACTATGAATTCCAGCGGGCGTCCTATGTTCAAGGTGGCAGTGGTCATGTTGCTGGTGCTTTTGGCGGGCCTATTCTACTGGTCGCAATCTAAGAACCCGCCCAGTGATTCCTCTATGCAATTGGATCAGGTTCTGGGGGAGGGTGCCGGTCAGGGCAATTATCTTCAGGCCCAACCAGGTACTCAGCTGAAGTTTCCTGATGATCATGGTCAGCATCCCGGCTTTCAGAATGAGTGGTGGTACTTCACTGCCAATCTTGAGGATCTCGAAAATCCTGAGCGCCGTTTTGGCGTGCAGCTGACTCTATTCCGATTTGCTGTGGCTGATAAGGTTGAACAGTCTGGCGACAATCCCTGGTTGGCTCCAGACATCTACATGGGCCATTTTGCTATTACCCACGTTGACGAAAATGAGCATCGTGCCAGTGAACGCTTCAGTCGCCAAGGTCCTGGGTTGGCAGGGGCGAATGTGGCTACGGCCGATAGATCGATTCGGTTCTGGCTGACCGATTGGGATATGCGTTCTCAGTCAGTAGAATCATTGTTCCCGATGGTACTGAAAGCCGCCGATCCCGAGCAGCTGATCGCTATTAATCTTGTTGCTAAAACGATAAAGCCCCGAGTATTGCAAGGGAAGCAGGGATTCAGTCAAAAGAATATGGAAGGTGGCGGCTCTTACTACTACTCCTATCCCCGTCTGGGGGTGGTGGGCAGCTTGGGTTGGCAAGACCAGCAGCTACAGGTCTCAGGAGAGGGCTGGTTTGACCACGAATGGAGTAGCAATAGTCTCGCTGACTATCAGCAGGGCTGGGACTGGTTCAGTCTGCAACTGGCGGATAAACGGGAGTTGATGTACTACCGTTTTCGCAACAAGGATGGTAGTGAAGGGTTAAGTCATTTGGTACTGATCGAGCAGGATGGTGCGGTTCGGAAACTGCACGCCGAAGAAATTAACCTGGAAGTGCTGGATCACTGGCGTAGTTCCGATGGTACTGAATATCCTGCAGCATGGCGCTTGCTGTTGGCAGATGAAAACATCGATCTGGAAGTGCGGCCAATGGTAGCGGATCAACAGATGGATCTGTCGGTGAGTTATTGGGAGGGGGCGGTGGAAGTTAGCGGTAGCCACCAGGGTTATGGTTATGTGGAGTTGGCGGGCTACAATAATTAGATTCAGAGGCAGAGGGTAAAAGACGATGTTCAAATATATTGCTGTTATTTGTGCACTGTTTTTGACGCTGGCAGTACCGCAGCTATCGGCGGAAGAGACCAGTAAGCGATTGGTGTTTGTCACTGAGGATTTTCCACCCTTTAATTACCTGGAAAATGGCCAGGTATCCGGCGCGACAGCCGCCGTGGTGAAACTCGTTTGTAAAGAGATTCAAGTCACCTGTGAGCACCACCTGTTACCCTGGTCGAGGGCCCAGTCACGGATCAAAAATGGTGCGGCTCAGGGCATCTATACCATTGGCCGTAATCCCTCACGTGAACTTTGGCTGCACTTTAGTCCGCCGATCATCTCTACCGAGTATGGCTTTTTCGTACATAGTGAAAATCCGGTAACGATCGAAAATGCTGAAGATATTCGCGGATACGATGTCGGTGTCTTTGGTCCTTCTAATACTTCCCGTTCACTGCAGGCTTTTCGGGGGGACAGGTTGAATATTCCTGATCCAGAGCTGAATCCTGCAGAATCGAGCTTTACCATCTTGATGACGCCGGGAGATGAAACCGGATTTCGGATGTTACCCATTGGCAGGGTCGATGCTGTCTTCTCCAATCGTATTGTTGGATGGACCATGATTAGGCGATTGGGGTTAGACAATATTCGCTATACCGGCGGTCAAAAAAGCCTGGATTACTATATCGGCTTTTCCAAAGAATATGCCGATCCGAAGATGGTTGGAGAATTCTTTGACGCCTACCGTCGATTGTTAGAGAGGGGGGATGTTGCCAAGGTGCTTCAACCCTATCAACTGCAGCCAAAACCACTACCCTGAAATACCCCTGCTTCTTGTGCATCTTTAGTCCAGTGTCAGCCTCAAATCCTGTAAGACTGGTATACACTTATTCTATATACAAAGAAAAAAGTTGGACTGATGTCGAGTCAGATCCGATGACTGGGAGCGAGGAAAGAACCATGGAACATTACTGTCATTCTTGCGGAGTGCCTTTGACCTCTGTGCCGGGGAGCGTGGCACCCTATTGCAGCTATTGTGCGGATGAGCCAGGGGTGTTGAAACCCCGTGTCACCGTCAAGGCGGGAATCGCCCAATGGTTGGCCAGTTGGCAACCGGGGCTGGATGAAGTCGAGGCGGAAAAGCGCGCCGAATGCTATATGCAATCTATGCCCGCCTGGGCTCAACATCAACATCAGCATCGCTGATGCTATAGGATTACCACACCCGTCTAATTTATGCGGGTGTGATTCCAGTTAAGTAGCATTCGATTCAGTGCTTTTCCAGATTTCCCCAAAGCTGCTTCAAACGATTGTCCCGTCCACAACTGTAGCGGTAAAAACGATAGCGGATGGGATTCTTCAGGTAATATTTCTGATGATACTCTTCGGCTTCAGTAAAGCTGTTTGCAGGACTAATTTCGGTTTGAATCGGTTTTTTAAAGTGCTGACTATTGGTTAACCCTTGGCGTGAGACTTCTGCCTGCTGGCGTTGTTCTTGATTGTGGAAAAAGATACCGGGACGGTATTGGTCTCCGCGGTCACAGAATTGACCATCACCGTCCAATGGATCGATATTACGCCAAAACAGTTGTAGCAGTTGCTGGTAATTGATTTTGTCACTTTCAAACACCACTTCAACCGCTTCAGTATGGCCGGTTTTCCCGCGGGAAACCTGATAATAGGTGGGGTTTTCGGTGGCGCCGCCAATAAAGCCGACGCGAGTGGAAATGATCCCCTCAACTTCTTCAAAGGCATATTCCATACACCAGAAGCAACCACCGGCAAAGGTAGCCCGTTGTTCAGCAGCTTTGAGGCTCGTCGATAGTATCGACGTAATCACCATGAGCGTCAGACCAAGAATAGGACAGAGGTGCTTCATTTTGCTCATTTACTTCATACCTATCCAATTAGGATCCTGAGTGTTTGTCCGTTAGTTGGGGCTTTGGACTGCATAATGTCAGAAAGGTTTACTGTTAGTTTTCGGGCCGCTTAAACAGCTCTGGGCTATGCTAATAGACATTGAAGTACAGGAGTGTTCATGAATAAGGCAGCATTTTGTATCGGCCAGCTGGTGCATCACAGACTGTTCGATTACCGTGGCGTAATTATCGATGTAGATCCCAAGTTTATGCTTTCTGAGGAGTGGTACCAGCAGGTGGCGAAAAGTCGTCCTGATAAGAACCAACCCTGGTATCGGGTGCTGGTGCATAACGCGGTCCACGAAACCTATGTGGCAGAAAGCAATCTCACCTCTGATCCGGATCAGGACGAGATCAACCACCCCGAAGTAGAAAACTATTTCGACGCCTTTATGGACGGCTATTACCATCTAGCCAAACGATCGAATTAATCGACCTTTTTACAGGTGAAAAGGATGTTGCGGTTGCGTTATGCTGTGGGTTTTTAGCACGCTCTAGGGACAATTGATGGCCAAGCAGAAATCCGACATAAAAATCCTTCTGATGCAGATCCGCGACGAGACCTCTACCCGTCGTGAAGAGCTGGAAAGCTTTGCACAATACAGCGATCTGGCCGTCGAACAGTTTGATATCCTTAATCTATTCGATACCCCTGATTTTGAAGACAGCGTGCTGGATGGTTACGACGCACTCTATGTCGGTGGCTCCAGCGAAGCCAGTGTGTTGGAACCGGAAAATTATCCCTTTGTTATTCCGGCGCAGGCTTTACTGCGCACTGCCATCGAACGCAAGCTGCCTGTCTTTGCCTCCTGCTTTGGTCACCAGCTGGCAGTAAAAGCCTTGGGTGGAGATATCGTTCGTGACGAAAAGGATTTCGAGATGGGCACTATTCCCATCTACCTGAATGAATGTGCTAAAAACGATCCGCTTTACCGCGATGTCAGTGATGGTTTTCTGGCTGTTTCCGTCCACCGCGAACGTACCACCGAACCTCCGGTTGGCTGTACCCAACTAGCCTACACCGACGCTTGTTGCCACGCCTTTAAAGTGGATGATGCGCCATTCTGGACTACCCAGTTTCATCCTGAAGTCGACCTACGCGTACTGATCGAGCGCCTGACAGTATTTAAAGAAAAATACACCGACGGCGACGGCCACCTACAACAAGTACTGGATGCTGCAGAAGAAACACCTCAATCCAATAATCTGCTCAAGAGTTTTGTGGATAGGGTTCTGCTAGGTTAGCAAAGGGGCTTGTTCTAAAGTGTGCGAGAACTAAAGCAGTGTCTACATGAGTTAACCTCACTGCGGTAAGCCCTGGGTGAGGCTATCTGATTTCGGTACCTTGGCCACACGCCAGGAGTGTTGCCTTCTGCCCGGATGATACTTTAATGGACGTTATCCGGGATTAGCTAATCGGTTAATCCTATCAATCCTACCGAACCTTGTGGTAGGTCAAAAATTAGTCGATATTCACCTACTATTATTCTAACTTCGGTGCGACAGTTGATGAAGCAACTGATTAGCGGGAGAAGTATATGGCAAGCTTTTATAAGCGGTTAGGTCGATTTGTTGTTCTATCATTGATTATTGGATTTGCGCCGCCCTCCCTCTCAAGCGATCTTAAGCGCGTTTTCATTTTGCATAGCTATGAGCTCGAACATATCTGCGGATTACCCCAAAGTCTTGGCGTCAAACGGGGGCTTGCAGAGGCCGGATTTGACGAACAGAAACTGGTCTTTCAAAGCTATGCAATGGATACCAAGCGGGTAAACAATACTCCGGCGTTGATGGCCGAGCAGGCAGAAATTGCCCTCAGCAAAATTCGCGATTTTCAACCAGACCTGTTGGTGACCCTTGATGATAATGCCTTTCGTACGGTGGCTTTATCTTTGGTAGACACTGAACTTCCCATTGTTTTCAGTGGTATGAACAGCTTGCCTGGCAATTATAACCGTCTTGTAAACTGGATGGATTCCCTGGATAAACCCGGGCATAACATTACCGGCGTGTACGAGAAAATACATTTTTCGACAGCGGTTAAAATTCAAAAAAAGATTCAGCCTGCCATGGCCAGAGTTCGGGTTATTTCCGACAACTCTCCTACCGGAAAAGCATTGATTCAGCAGGTTAAGCAGGAGCTGGCCAGCTCTCCCGTGCCTGTCGATATAGAGTATTTTATTACCGATAGTTGGGAGCAGTATCAGCAAGAAATAGAGAAATCTAACCAAGCGGATGTCGATACGCTCTATCCAATTGCCTTACGTCTTGTTGATCGGGCAGGTAAGACCCATGCCGGAGGCGAGGTTATTCGATGGACTAGCCGCAATACCAACAAACCCTCAATATCACTGAATTTTTCATTTGTGAAGCACGGTTTTCTGGGTGGGGCGGGGGTCGACTTTGAATCCATGGGGCGTCAGGCCGGGTTGATGGCAGCCCGCATTTTGGAAGGGCTGCCAGCGGGTAGTATTGCGATAGAAGACGCACAACGGTACGCGCTGGTGTTTAATCTGAATCGAGCTAAGGAATTGGGGATTGCCATTCCCGCAGATATTCTGCTTGCTGCAGATGAAGTGTATCAGGATCAATAAAGGGATTTTGACGAGCGGTTTCTCGCCGTTAAAATTAGTTTGAGTATGGGGCTGGTCAATGTGAGTTAGCATCAGCCGAGCGGTTATTCCTACATCAGAAGTTAGATATGGAAAACGATAAAAATCATCCCAGCGATCCTTCCGAAACTCCAACAGCGACGCATTCATTGACGACGCTGTTGGGCATTTCCATCGCTTCAGTAGCCGTCGTCTTGACTCTGATTACCGCCTTCACCATGTACCTGATTTATGACTCCCGACTGACGGAAGAGTTTGAGGACAGGATCCAGGCCCAGAGCCACGAAATAAACGAACAGATTGTCAATTGGATACAAGGGGTAGAAAACCAGACACGCATTTTGGCTTTGGATAACAGCGTTCGCGTGACTTTGATGTTGGATGTCGATTACCAGTTGGAAGAACGCTTGTCTGGCTACAGTCATAAATTTCAGAATGCCCTCTACTTTATCACCAAGAACAACAGCTCGAGGGTCTACTATTCGGATTCCATTACTTCTCAAGCCAATCAGATTGAGCAGTACCTAGCGTTAAATCAAGGTCAGCGAGGCTTCTTCCGAACGCAGGATAATCGGGTGTTTGTGGGTTTTAGGACCCCGGTTATACGACGTAGCCAGCACCTAGGCATGGCGGGCAGCATCAGTAGCTTTCAGCCCGCGCATTTTCTTACCAAGATGGATCAGGAATTGGGGGTGCGATTACTGTTTGGTAAGGCCCCTGGCTATGTGGATATCGCCAGCCGAACCTGGCATCAGGTGAGCCCTCTGAATGATGGCAGGCCAAGAGCAAAGCACATGCCCCTGGTGGTAATAGATGATCAACCAGGGTATCTGATGGAACTCGGTGTATCCCCCGAACTGCACTATTTTGTGCCTCTTACAAACCTCGATGCAGCTCGCAATGAGAAAATTTTTGTCGCCCTGACTCTTTCGGTAATAGCGATATTGTTTGGTATCTTGCTGGCGATCTGGTTGTCTCGCAGCATTAGCAAGCCGCTGCTTTCATTAGTTTCAGTGGCCCAACATATTTCCCAAGGTGAATCTGATCCCCGTTTTTTCCATCGTCAGAGTTCGATCACCGAAGTTCGTAGTATCAGTCGCGCGTTGATACAGATCGTCAACACCTTGAAGGAGAATGAGAAGGATATAAGCAGCTCTCTGGAGAATCTTAAGGCTGTACTGAACAATATGGATGCCCTGGTTTACATCCGTGATCAGAACAACCAAGAAGTATTGTTTGTTAACCAGTATGGCAACAAGGTGCTGACGGAAGTGTCTGAAAACTCTCGCTGGCTGGTTTTCCGACATGGCGGAGATCGTGTTCCAGAGACGTTGACTACACAGCAATTGATGACCGAGGTGGGTGATGGCCATTATCTTTGGGAAGCGACCAATACGGAAACCCATCATTGGTATGAGTTCAGGGGGCAACTGATTCCGTGGTTTGGTAACCGTACGGTGCGAATGGAAATCGCCACAGACATCTCTTTAAGGAAGATAAACGAAGACAAATTACGGTTGTCTGCTGCTGTTTTCGATACTGCCGCAGAAGCGGTAATGATCACAGATGCAAATAACCTTATCCAGAAGGTGAATCCGGCGTTCTGCAGTATCACCGGTTACTCTGAGCAGGAGATGCTGGGAAAACCCCCCACCGTTTTAGCCTCCGGTCGGCATGATCAGCATTTTTATGATGAGTTGTGGTCATCACTGGAACAGTCTGGCTTTTGGCAGGGAGAGATATGGAACCGTCGGAAAACCGGTGAAGTCTATCCTGAATGGCTCTCCATAACTGCAGTAAAAAATGAAAAGGGGGTATTACTGCACTACGTCTCACTGTTTAGCGATATTAGTAAACGCAAACGAGACGAAGAAAAAATACGCCATCAGGCCAACTATGACTTCCTCACCGGATTACCCAATAGAAACCTGTTTATTGATCGTTTTTCCCGGGCCATTCAGCAGTCTCAGCGGGACCAAAGCCGTGTTGCGCTGCTATTTATCGATCTAGATCAGTTTAAATACGTAAATGATACTTTTGGGCATCCTGCGGGAGACCAACTGCTGCAACAAGCATCCCAGCGTTTAACCGAGATTATGCGTAGTTCAGATACCGTTGCACGGCTGGGGGGGGATGAGTTTACGGTGTTGCTGACTCAAGTGGATGAGATTACACGGGTCGAAGATGTATCCGGCCGTATCCTGGTAGAGCTTTCTAAACCCTACCTGATTGAAAAGAATGAAGCTTTTGTGTCTGCCAGTATCGGTGTCACCGTTTATCCAGACGATGGTACCGATGTTGATTCCCTGTTACGCAACGCTGACAGCGCCATGTATCGAGCCAAGGATTCAGGGCGCAATATGGTCCACTTCTTTACCCTGGAAATGAATGAACAGGCTAAACGCAGGCGCACCTTGGAAACAGCGCTTCGGCAAGCCATTAGCAACAACGAAATGGAACTGCACTATCAACCGATTATTGATGTGGCTAGTGGTCACTGCTGTGGTGCCGAGGCCTTGCTACGTTGGAATATGACAGGTAAGGGAATTATTTATCCTGATGAATTTATCGCTCTTGCGGAAGATACCGGGCTGATCGTGCCCATGGGTGAATGGATATTGGATACGGCATGCAGTATGGCGGCTGCTTGGCAGGGGAGCGGTTCGGCTGAACCTTATATAGCCATAAATATGTCCAGTCGGCAGTTCCAGCGTGACAACGTACCTGAAGTACTACGCCGCAGTTTACAAAAAACCTCAGTGTCGCCTAAGCGTATTACTTTGGAAATAACGGAAAGCCTACTTCTAGCAGATGATAAAGATACCTTAAGTGTGCTTCATGAGTTACGTGAGATGGGGATCAATATCGCCATTGATGATTTTGGTACTGGCTATTCATCCTTGAGTTATCTGAAGCGTTTCCCGGTATCCGTGTTGAAGGTTGACCGGTCCTTTATCCGAGGCTTGCCTGGTGATCAGGAGAATGCAGCACTGGTTGAAGCTATTTTGGCGATGGCTTCCAGCTTGAATCTGAAGGTGGTTGCTGAAGGTGTCGAGACTTTGGAGCAGTACCAATTCTTAAAAGACCGGCAATGCGATATGGTCCAAGGATTTTATTTTTCCAAGGCAATACCAGAAGAAGAGATTCTAAAGCGATAGCCCAGTGTTGAAACAGCTGAAAGGAGATGGGGTCTTTACTTAATGGATACAAAAAAGGCCGCCATCATTGCTGATAGCGGCCTTTTTAAAAGAGTCTAAATTAAGACTTAGGAGTAGCAGCCTTAACTACAACGTCAGCGCCTTCAGTCAGGATAGCCTGAACTTCAGCAAAGTAAGCCTTGGAGCTTTCAACGTTAACCTGAGCTTCTTTCTGAAGAGCTTCCAGGTTAGCAACAGCGATTTCTTGCTGAGCGGTCAGGAAAGAAGTAAGGCCTTCAGCGTCCTTGATTTCCATAGCAGCTTGCAGGCTAGCTTGAGACTGAGCGATTTGCTTTTCAGCAGCAGCTTGCTGAACGGCGAATGCCTTGGTCAGAGTAGCAGTGTTCAGTTCGATCAGCTTCTGCACAGGAGCGCCGAAAGCAGAGAAGTCAGTAGCTTGAATGTTCTTTAACATGATTTGTATTCCTATACAGAAAAGTAGTTGATGAAGAGAGTGTATAGGGTTCAATGTTGCGGTGCAACATGTATTATTCAGGGGTTGTGCAGGAGAGGGCTAACTGGCTGAAAAGTATAGGGTATATTTTTTACGAATATTTTTACGTTGCATCAAAATTTAGTTTCTAACGTAAAAAGATCAATGAGGAGATAGCCACCCATTGATCTAAGAAGTCTAGAAAAAGGCTGTATCTAAACAGCTCGTCCGGATAGATGAATATCAACACGACGGTTTTCGGCGCGTCCTTCTGTGGTGCGATTACTGGCTACCGGCTGCTGAGAACCTTCTATGCGAATCTCGATCATATCCGCAGGCAAACCCTTTTCCACTAACATGTCGCGAACCGTTTCGGCGCGCTGCTGGGCGATCAGCATCTCTTCTTCGCTGGATAGTGCATTATCACTGTGACCAACAATCTCTATTTTTGATATCCGGGTCAGGGTGCTTTTGATTTCGTCTCCGTAGGCTTTGATCTTGGCGATGCTCTCTTTTGACAGGTCTGAGCTTTTAGCTGAGAACAGGGCGGCGCTGGGCAGTTCCATGGTGTCGTCTGCACGGAGTTCTCCGGCAATGGCAACTTCCGCTCGGCGGTTGAGCTGCTGCCCCATTTCATCGTCGTTGCTGGCAATAGGGTACTCTTGGCCCTTACCTTTGGTATGAATCTTTTCTGCTGGAGCTCCTAAGTTAATTAGAAATTCTTGAATGCTTTGTGCTCGACGTTCCGAAAGGTCCTGGTTGTATGCTTGCGAACCTTGGCTGTCGGTATGACCTAGGATAACACCGCCATATATCTCAGCCATTTCAGGTGTAATCTGGTCGCGGTAATAAAGCAGGGCTTCTTTACCGTCTGCAGTTAGCTCTGCGCTATCAAAGTCGAATAGTACCGCGACAGGAATATGCACCTGATGGTTAATGCCCGTGCCTTGGCCTTTGGTGAGTGTGGAGGATTGGTCCAAGGTAGCTCCATCACATCCAATAATGGTGGCCATTTCCGCCGTCCAGTTTCCTGTATGCATACATTCGCCGCTGCCTGTGCGGACGATATCGCCCCAGGAGTCTTTTAGATATCCGGCTGCGCTGTCTTTATGTTCTGCCTGTGTAGCACCGGATACCAAGGTGGCGGAGATCAGCGCGGTTAATATCAGTGATTTGCGGCTTTTTAAATTTTTGCGCATTGCTTAGTCCTCGAAATTTTCAGTTATCTGCGATTCAAAATCTTTTTAAAGGGGCTGTTTGCTTGTTGGAAACCTGTAGGTTCCAAGCAGCTTTGAATTGCAGGCAATGATAGAGATAGAACTCAATACTGGATAATGACGGCGACGAATGTCTGCTATATCTGTGGATTATGTTGCAGTCGCGAGTCTTGGAAGCTTAATGCCATTGCGATTCCTCTTGTTGCCGTTCCAAGCTGATAGCATCACCATTTGCATGGCGTAAGAGCAACGCTTTGCTTTTTGTCCAGAGCTGCAAAAACAAAATTCCTGCCTTCCTTTCTTGTGCTGAGGATTGCACCAAGTCGTTGGCATGGAGTCTGCAATATCCCTCTCAAATATCTGTCCTTCGCCAGCAATTGTTTGTTTTGTGCGCAGCTTTGGTGCGCGTGCTTCATGGTTGTTTATGGCGGGGGCTAAAACAGTGCAATGAAGCACATCTAAAGCGTTCTACCTTTATGGCTGCGTCACAGAAAATATTTAAAGTCCGCCGTCACTACAACAAGTGGGTAGCGGACCAGACCTTGGAAGACTACGCGCTGCGCTATACCGCTAAAAGCAGCCGTACCATGACCATCGACCGGGTGGCGAAGACTGCACTTGGAGCGACGGCTTTTTTGGCGCTGGAAGGGATTGCAGCCGCAGTCACACTTAATTACGGTTTTACCAACACGGTAATCGCTATGATTACTGTCTGTGTGGTCTTTTTCCTGACGGGATTTCCCATCACCTACTACTCGGCTAAACACGGCCTGGATATTGATCTTCTGACCCGGGGAGCGGGGTTCGGTTATCTGGGATCGACCATCACTTCGCTGATCTACGCGACCTTTACCTTTATCTTCTTCGCCATCGAGGCGGCCATTCTGGCGTCGGCGCTGCAGGTGCTGTTCGGTATTCCGCTATCGATAGGTTATTTCCTTTGTGCGGTGGCGGTGATTCCTATCGTCAGCCACGGTATTACCGCCATCAGTCGCTTTCAGGTGGGGACTCAAACCCTGTGGTTGCTGCTGCAGTGCTCGGCACTGGCTGTGGTGGTCATCTACGAGTTTGATCAGCTTCCGAACTGGTCCAGCTATACCCCCGCTGATAAGCCGCAAGCCAGCGGTTTTAATATCCTGATGTTTGGTGCCGCTGCATCGATCTTTTTTGCCCTGGTTGCGCAGATCGGTGAGCAGGTGGATTACCTGCGCTTTATGCCCCCCAAGACTGAGGAGAACAAGAAACGTTGGTGGTTCTGGCTGGTGCTGGCAGGGCCGGGCTGGGTGTTCGTCGGTTTTATCAAGATGCTACTGGGGTCTTTTCTGGCATATCTGGCCATTAGCCAGGGGATGGACTACGACCAAGCTGCAGATCCCACCCATATGTATCAACGGGTGTTTACCTATCTAACCCAGTCACCTCAGCTATCGCTGGTGCTGGCGGCTTTGATGGTGATCATCTCGCAGATGAAGATCAACGTCACCAATGCCTATGCGGGCTCCATCGCCTGGTCTAATTTTTTCTCCCGATTGACCCACAGCCACCCCGGTCGGGTGGTGTGGCTGATCTTTAACGTCACCATTTCATTCCTTTTGATGGAACTGGGAATCTACCAGGCGTTGGAAGCGATTCTCGGCATTTTTGCCATCGTGGCGGTGAGTTGGCTTGGCTCGCTGGCGGCAGACTTGCTGATTAATAAACCCCTGGGGCTGAGCCCGTCCTACGTGGAGTTTAAGCGTGGCCATCTCTACGACATCAATCCGGTGGGCACGGGCTCGATGATTCTGGCCACCAGTCTGGGTATGCTCAGCTATCTCGGAATATTTGGTGAGGAGGCCAAAGCGCTGTGTCATTTTGTCAGTCTGATCGTGTGTTTTCTTGCGGTTCCCTTTATTGCCTGGATCACCAAAGGTCGCTACTACCTGGCACGACAATCACCGGAGCTTGTGCCGCTGCTGCAAGCAGTTAAGGAGCCGAAGCATCAAGGCTGTAAGACCCTGACCTGTGGTATCTGCGAAAACAGTTTTGAGCAGGAGGATATGAGCTACTGTTCTGCCTACCAGCAGCCGATCTGCTCACTTTGCTGTTCTCTGGAGGTGCGCTGCCTGGAAAGCTGTAAGTCCCACGCGCGACTGTCGGATCAGGTGGTGGATTTTCTCTATCTGTTTCTGCCGAAAAAGATCGCCGCTGCTGCGAACTCTCGCTTTGGCCGATTTATTGCCTGGATGCTGGCCTGTAACCTGATCAACGGTGCCTTGATGGCGGTAATCTACCGGCAGATGGCTCCGGCGACGGAGGCCGAAGTCTTGCTGCTGGGGCAGACTATCTGGACGCTGTTCTTTACCTTTCTGATCGTTTCCGGGGTGGTGACCTGGCTGCTCCTGTTGGCCCATGAAAGCCGAGTAGTAGCCCAGGAGGAGTCCAACCGTCAGACCAGCAAGTTGACCCAGGAGATCGAAGCTCACGAGCGGACCGACCGTGAATTGCAGCAGGCGAAAGAGTTAGCAGAGCGTTCAAATGCGGCTAAAAGTCGTTATCTGACGGGTATTAGTCATGAACTTCGTACGCCGTTGCAATCCATATTGGGGTACGCTCAGTTGCTGTCAGACAAAGAAGACACCCCGGATCAGCACCGAAACGGCTTACAGATTATCCATCGTAGTGGCCAATATCTTACCGATCTGATCGAAGGACTGCTGGATATCTCAAAGATCGAAGCGGGGCGGCTGGAGCTTTATCGCAGTCGGGTGCAGCTGCCCGATCTGATCGATCAGCTGGCTAATATGTTCCGTATGCAGGCGCAGAACAAAGGTATCGGTTTTCGCTGTGAGATCCATGATGCTCTGCCCAATGTAATCATCACCGACGAAAAACGTTTGCGTCAAATCCTTATCAATCTGCTCTCCAATGCGGTCAAATACACCGCCGATGGAGAAGTGGTTTTCGATGTTTACTACCGTAATCAGGTAGCGGAATTCAGTATCCGTGACACCGGTCCCGGTATACCGGAAACCCAACTAAAACGGATATTCGATCCCTTTGAAAGGGTGCGAAACGCCGACACTGCCAATCTGCCGGGCACCGGGCTGGGGCTGACTATCGTCAAATTGCTGACCGAAATTATGGGTGGTGATCTGCAGGTGGATAGCAATATGGGGCAGGGCAGTTGTTTCCGGGTCAGTCTGATGCTGCCCTGGGTTAACAACGAAGAGGAGTTCGATCAGGGCGTGAAACGAATCGTCGGCTACGAAGGGTTTCAGCGCACCGTCTGTCTAGTGGATGATGATCCGGTGCTGCGTGGATTGCTGTCGGATCTCTTGGTCCCTCACGGCTTTAAAACTCTTGAAGCTCACGATGCAGAGGCTTGTCTGGCGTTGCTGGATAAGAGCAAACCGGACCTGTTTCTGCTGGATGTTTCTATGCCCGGCATGAACGGTTTGGAATTGGCAAAAGTTTTGCGGCAACGACAGATCGACGCGCCCATAATTATGCTCTCTGCCGATGCCCAGGAGCATAACCGTCCTGCCGATGAGCAATCCTCCTACAACGATTACCTGGTCAAGCCGGTAGCAAATCAGAAACTGCTGGATAAACTCGCTCACTATCTGCAGTTGGAGTGGATTCATCAGGAAGTTGCCGTGCCGGGCGCAGAGTCACTAGTAGTTGACCCCCAAGACAGCGAAGTTGTGGAGGACCGGCAGATTGTAATTCCTGAACACAGTTTGATCCTTGAGTTGAAAGCCTTCGCAGAAATGGGGTACCGGAAAGGGGTACAGCAGAGTCTGGATCAGCTGTCGCAACAATCAATTCTTTGCGAGCACACCCAGTCTTATCTGGAAGGGCTCTGTAAAAGTTTCCAGTTTGAACAATTGGTGCAATGCTTGGAGCAAAACCGATCATGAACGGACTTACGCGCAATGACATTGTATTGGTGGTGGATGATTCCCCCGATACTCTCAGTCTGATCAACGATGCTCTGGATGCTGCTGGATTAGACGTATTGGTGGCTCTTGAGGGACGGCAGGCGTTGACTGTGGCGCGAAGAATCCGCCCGGATATTATTCTGCTGGATGCCATTATGCCCAACATGGATGGCTTCGAGACCTGTTCGGCGCTGAAAGAAGATCCTTCCCTGGCATCGATTCCGGTGATTTTTATGACCGGGCTTACCGATACTGAAGATGTAGTTCGGGGACTGGAATGCGGTGGCGTTGATTACTTGACCAAGCCGATCAATCCCAACGAGCTGCTGGCGCGGATGAAGGTGCATCTCTCAAATGCGCGCCTCACCAGCAGTGCTCAGACTGCTCTGGATAGTACGGGTCAGAACTTGTTGACGGTCGCTGAAGATGGTCAGATCCGTTGGGCTACACCTCAAAGCTATGCATTGTTGGCCAAAGCCAAGATAGATAGCGATCTGCAGCAGACGTTGCTGGCTCCTCAACTGCAACAATGGCTGGGCCATCAACCCCAGCCCAATCAGGAGTTGAAACTGAAGGATCTGGATTATCCGTTGTCGGTGCGTCTGATCGCTGAGCAGGGGGAGGGTGAAACCCTACTGAAACTGGTGGACGGTGGTCGTCCCACAGGCGCCTCGATGCTGAAAGAGCAGTTATCGCTGACCGAACGGGAATCTGAAGTGCTTTACTGGATCGCCAATGGCAAGACCAATCGTGAGATTGCAGAGATCCTTTCCATGAGTCCCCGCACTGTGAACAAGCATTTGGAGCAGGTGTTTCCAAAGTTGGGAGTGGAAAACCGAACCTCCGCTGCGGGAATTGCCCTGCGATTAATGGCGACAGAGTAGGCTAGGGTAGCAGCAGTTGCTGGTCGATAGGATGGTAATGACAGGCGGAATCGATCAGCGAATTGGCGGTCAGTGCCGGGACACCGTAAACTTCGGTATCGACGCCGTGGTGCTTGTGAATGTGGGTCAGCAAACGGTCAAAATCCCCATCGCCCGATAGCAGAATCACCCTGTCCACAGCGGGGGCGGTTTCCATTACATCAATGGTTATACCCACATCCCAGTCTCCTTTGGCGCTGCCATCAGATCGTTGAATGTAGGGCTTCAGTTTGACGTTAAAACCGATATGCCGCAGGGCATCCTGAAACTTGCGCTGCTGATCGTCACCGCGATCGATGGCGTAGGCATTGGCGGCAACAATCTCACCTTGCGCGCTGACCTTTTTCCAGAAACCGCGGTAGTTAAACTGGCGCCCAAAGCTATGCCGGCAGGTGTAATAGATGTTCTGTACATCGACAAAAATGGCTATCTGCTGTTGGGCGCTCATCAGTGATACTCCGTTTTCTGAGAGTTACTCTACGCCTTGGCTGCACAGGTACTCTTCGTAACCGCCGCGGAAATCCACCAAACCGTCAGGCGTTAGTTCAATCACCCGGGTAGCCAGGGTAGAAACGAATTCACGGTCATGGCTGACGAAGAACAGGGTGCCGGGATAGTTTTCCAGCGCCAGGTTGAGGGATTCGATCGATTCCATATCCAGGTGATTGGTGGGTTCGTCCATCAGTAACACGTTGGGACGCTCCAACATCAGTTTCCCGAACAGCATACGGCCCTGTTCACCACCGGAGATTACTTTGACTGATTTGGTAATCTCTTTCTGGGAGAACAACAACCTGCCTAGAGTGCCTCGAATCACCTGCTCGTCGTCACCTTCCTGACGCCATTGGCCCATCCAGTCCAGCAGGGTGGTTTCCTGTTCAAAGTCTGCGGCATGATCCTGGGCGTAATAACCGATTGAAGTATTTTCAGACCATTTTACCTCACCGGCGCTGGCTTCAAGTTCACCTTGTAGACACCGCAGTAGGCTGGTCTTGCCGATGCCGTTGGGACCGATGATGGCGACGCGTTCGCCCACTTCTACCATCAGATTCAGCTTTTCAAACAGCGGCCTCTCGAAAGATTTAGATAAGCCTTCAACTTCCAGGGCAAGACGGTGCAGTTTCTTCTTTTGCTCGAAGCGGATAAAGGGATTTTGACGGCTGGAGGGTTTGACATCATCCAATTGAATCTTGTCGATCTGTTTGGCCCGAGAAGTGGCCTGTTTGGACTTGGAGGCGTTGGCAGAGAATCGGCTGACGAAGGTGCGCAACTCGGCAATCTGGGCTTTCTTCTTGGCGTTATCCGCCAGCAGTCGCTCGCGGGCCTGGGTCGCCGCAGTCATGTATTCATCGTAGGAGCCTGGGAACAGGCGCAGCTCACCATAGTCCAGATCCGCCATATGAGTGCAGACACTGTTCAGGAAGTGACGATCGTGAGAGATGATGATCATGGTGCAGCTACGTTCGGCCAGAATACCTTCCAACCAGCGGATGGTGTTGATATCCAGGTTGTTGGTGGGTTCGTCCAGCAGCATGATATCGGGGTCGGAGAAAAGCACTTGAGCCAGCAATACCCGTAGCTTCCAGCCGGGAGCTACTTCGCTCATGGGGCCGAAATGCTGTTCCAGAGGAATACCTACGCCGAGTAGCAATTCACCGGCGCGAGACTCGGCAGAGTAGCCATCCATCTCGGCAAATTCACCTTCCAGTTCGGCGGCGCGAATGCCGTCCGCTTCGGTCATCTCCGGATTGGCGTAGATGGCATCACGTTCAGACTTCACCGCCCATAGTTCATCGTGACCCATGATCACGGTATCGATAACGCTGTATTCCTCATAGGCGAACTGGTCCTGCTTCAGCTTACCGATGCGCTCGTTGGGATCTTTTGAAACAGAGCCGGCACTGGGTTCCAGGTCGCCGCCGAGAATCTTCATCAGGGTGGATTTGCCACAGCCGTTGGCGCCGATCAGGCCGTAGCGGTTGCCCTCACCAAATTTAACGGAAACGTTTTCAAAAAGCGGTTTGGCGCCAAATTGGATGGCGAGGTTAGCGGTAGTAAGCAATGTGTTGATCCAGATTAGAAGCGGGAATAGCGGGCCTGCATTTCTGCCGTTGGCTGAGGACAGGCGGTGAATATGGCGCGCATTATGCCAATAACCGGAAGCGGGTAAAAGCAATCATTAGCGTTGTTGCGGGCTTTTATTGGTTCTGGATTTCATAAATGCCTATCGGAGCACTAAATGCCGCACTGCAAATAAATTTAATACCTTTTAAATACAAATAGTTAAAAGATCACCTACGTCAAATGACGTACCCCTCTGGGGTAATCGGCGAATACCTGTAGCAGTGACAATTTTCAATAATCGACTATGAATTTTGGCCCGGAGCGCGCTTGTCAGGCAACGCCGCCAGTGCAGATGCTGACTCCGATCCCATCACCGCAGAACTCAAGGGGCAAAAGACCTCGCTAGAGTCTGAGAATGAAGGAAGGAACTGTCATGAAATTGAAGAAGCTGGTTTCAGGTATTGCACTGACCCTGAGTGCATCCATGATGACAACCACGGCTCTGGCCGAAGACACTATCAAGGTCGGTGTGCTGCACTCACTGTCCGGCACTATGGCTATCAGTGAAACAACGCTGAAAGATACCATGTTGATGCTAATCGAAGAGCAGAACAAGAAAGGTGGTTTGCTGGGTAAGCAACTGGAAGCGGTTGTTGTTGATCCAGCGTCCAACTGGCCGCTGTTTGCGGAAAAGGCCCGTGAGCTGATCGAGAAAGAGAAGGTTGATGCGATCTTCGGTTCCTGGACTTCGGTATCCCGTAAGTCTGTATTGCCGGTTATCGAAGAGCTGGACAGTGTGTTCTTCTACCCGGTTCAGTACGAAGGGGAAGAGTCCTCCAAAAATGTATTCTACACCGGTGCTGCGCCAAACCAGCAGGCGGTTCCAGCGGTTGATTACCTGATGAATGAACTGGGCGTTGAACGCTGGGTTCTGGCGGGTACCGACTACGTCTACCCACGGACCACCAACAAGATTCTGGAAGCATACCTGAAAGCCAAAGGTGTAGCTGATGAAGACATCATGATCAACTACACTCCTTTCGGTCATTCCGACTGGCAGAGCATCGTAGCGGATGTTAAGAAGTTCGGTGCCGCCGGTAAGAAGACTGCCGTTGTGTCCACCATCAACGGTGATGCCAACGTGCCTTTCTATAAGGAACTGGGTAACCAGGGCATCTCTTCAGAAGACATCCCCGTGGTTGCGTTCTCTGTAGGTGAAGAGGAACTTTCCGGTATCGATACCAAGCCGCTGGTGGGTCACCTGGCTGCCTGGAACTACTTTATGAGTGTTGATGCGGAAGCCAACGACGAGTTTATCGAAGCTTGGCACAAGTACATCGGCAACGAAGACCGTGTGACCAACGATCCAATGGAAGCTCACTACATCGGTTTCAACATGTGGGTTGAAGCGGTTAAGAAAGCCGGTACCACAGACGCTCCTGCGGTTCAGGACGCGATCATTGGTGTGGCCGTTCCTAACCTGACTGGCGGTTTGGCTACTATGGCGCCTAACCACCACATCACCAAGCCGGTTCTGATTGGTGAGATTCAGGATGACGGTCAGTTTGAAGTTGTCTGGAAAACCAACGGTACCGTACTGGGTGACGCCTGGTCTGACTTCCTGCCAGGTTCCAAGGATCTGATTTCCGACTGGCGTGCTCCTCTGGCTTGCGGTAACTACAACGTGAAAACCGCTAAGTGCTCTGGTCAAAACTTCTAATCTGACCTCCTTTGATCGGTCACCTCTGTTGAGGTGACCGATTCTAGATCTCCGTTATTTACCGCTTGGCCTTAAGGCCGGGTTTCAGGAAACCTCTGTTATGGCAACTGTTATGGCGACTACCTTGTGTCGGTATCCTGCCTGGGTGTTGATTACCCTGCTGGCGCTTGTCAGCGGGATGCTATCCACAGCGGCACATGCCGACAGTAGCTTCGATCAGAGCATGAAGCTGCTGGCCGAAAAGAGTTTTAAGAAGAAGGCTGAGGCAGTTCAACTGCTGGCCACTTCCAATCATGAGAAATCCCTGGAGATGCTGCAGGCCATGAGCCGAGGCGATCTCTACTACCACAAGAAAACCAAAGCTATTGTCTATGCCGAAAAGGTGGACGGTGGTTACCAGATTAAAGATGCCCTCACTGGCGAAGATCTGGGTAAAGTTGGCAAGCGTAAAGTTAAGAAAGTCGCCATCAACAACAAGCTGCGTAGCAAGCTGACTCAGGCGATGGCATCCAAGCAGTTGGGTGCTGACTCTGCTGAGGTACGCCTGCAGGCATTGGAATCGATGTTGAGTGATATCTCCGCCGATTCCCTGCCGATTCTGCAGGGGCGTCAGAAGCTGGAAGAGGATAAAGATGTTGCCGAGGTTTTGGCAGTGGCTGTCGCTCTTGCCCAGTTGGAAGATAAAGATGAAGCGGTGCGGGTTAAGGCGCTGAAAGCACTGGATGGCAGTCTTTATCCTGCCGTCCGAATCAAAGTTACCAAGCTGGTGGAAAAGGACAGCAGCAAGGTGGTACAGAAAGCCGCCGCTAAGGTGGTGAAAACCATCGAGTCCCGGGTCGACCTGTTTGGCAATCTGGAAACCCTGTTTTTCGGTATCAGCCTGGGCTCGGTACTGATTCTGGCTGCTATCGGTCTGGCTATTACCTTTGGCGTTATGGGCGTAATCAATATGGCCCACGGCGAGCTGATTATGATCGGTGCCTACACCACCTATGTGGTGCAGTTACTGATGCCAAACTCCATCGAATACTCATTACTGGTAGCGGTACCAGCCGCCTTTGTGGTTTCGGGGCTGGTTGGGATCGCCATAGAGCGGGGCGTTATCCGTCACCTCTATGGCCGCTCGCTAGAAACCCTGCTGGCCACCTTCGGTATTAGCCTGATCCTGCAACAGGCGGTACGGACTATCTTCTCGCCGTTGAACCGCTCGGTGGAAACACCTCAGTGGATGAGCGGTACTTGGGAGATCAACAGCATCTTCTCCCTGACTTTGAACCGGCTCTACATCATCGCCTTCTGTCTGCTGGTGTTCTTTGTACTGCACATGATTCTGAAGCGTACCCGCCTAGGTCTGCAGGTGCGTGCTGTCTCCCAGAATCGTCAGATGGCTCGAGCCATGGGTGTTCGCTCTGAATGGGTCGATGCCATGACCTTCGGTCTCGGTTCCGGTATCGCCGGGGTGGCCGGAGTGGCCTTGAGTCAGCTCACTAACGTTGGCCCCAACCTGGGTCAGGCCTACATCATCGACTCTTTTATGGTGGTGGTGTTCGGCGGTGTCGGCAATCTCTGGGGCACCGTGGTGGCCGGCTTCTCGCTGGGTATCGCCAACAAGGTGATGGAACCCTGGGCCGGTGCGGTACTGGCGAAGATTCTGGTGCTGGTCTTTATCATCCTGTTTATTCAAAAGCGTCCCCGCGGGCTGTTCCCGCAGAAAGGGCGTGCGGCTGAAGGTTAGGTAGAGGGTTAAGGGAAAGATTATGTTTACACGCTCAATACTTGCCGGAGACCGCGGTGGTCAGATCATGCTGGGCTTATTGCTGGCAGTGACCATCGGTGTAACCTTCGCCAATCAGTTTCTACCGATAGACCATGCTCTGCATGTGCCCACCTACACGGTGACCCTGCTGGGTAAGTATCTCTGTTACGCGCTGTTGGCGGTGGCGGTAGACCTGGCCTGGGGCTATCTGGGAATTCTCAGCCTTGGTCACGGTGCTTTCTTTGCTCTTGGCGGTTACGCCATGGGTATGTATCTGATGCGTCAGATCGGTGATCGCGGCGTCTACGGTAACCCTGAACTGCCGGACTTTATGGTGTTCCTAAATTGGCAGGAGCTGCCCTGGTTCTGGCAGGGGTTCGATCAGTTCTGGCTGGCGATGATCATGGTGATGTTGATCCCAGGTCTGTTGGCCTTCCTGTTCGGTTGGCTGGCCTTCCGCTCCCGGGTGACCGGAGTCTACTTGTCGATCATTACCCAGGCCCTGACCTACGCACTGATGCTGGCTTTCTTTCGCAATGAGATGGGTTTTGGCGGCAACAACGGCCTCACCGACTTTAAAGATATCCTCGGATTCAGTCTGCAATCGGACAACACCCGTATCGGCCTGTTTATCGCCTCGGCTGCTGCGCTGGCCATGGGCTATCTAGTTTGTCGGGCGGTGACTCAGTCGCGTTTGGGGCGAGTCAGTGTCGCCATTCGAGATGCTGAGACCCGCGTGCGCTTTATCGGTTACCGGGTGGAGAAGGTGAAACTCTGGATCTTTACTCTTTCTGCGGTGCTGGCAGGGATTGCCGGTGCCCTCTACGTTCCTCAGGTAGGCATTATCAACCCCAACGAATTCTCACCCTTGAACTCTATTGAAGCGGTGGTCTGGGTTGCAGTTGGTGGACGGGCCACTTTATTTGGCGCGGTGGCGGGCGCGCTGATGGTTAATTACGGCAAATCTTACTTTACCGCTGCTATGCCAGAAGCCTGGTTGTTTGCATTGGGTGCCATCTTCGTACTGGTGACCCTGTTCCTGCCCCGCGGTGTGGTGGGACTGTTCCAGAAAAAATCTGAAAAACAGCAGGAGGCGGGCTGATGAGCACTGCAACACACGGTCCTGCATGGTTTCAACGGGATCAGGTTTTTGAATTCCTGCAACCGGAGGCTTCATCTCAGCTGGATCTGAGCCACAACACCATCCTCTATCTGGAAGGGCTCAATGTCAGCTTTGACGGTTTTAAGGCGATCAACGATCTGACCCTCTATATCGAACCCGGCGAGCTGCGCTGCATTATCGGCCCCAACGGAGCCGGTAAAACCACCATGATGGACATCATCACTGGCAAGACCCAGCCCGACAGTGGCCAGGCCTGGTTTGGTCAGCGTCTCAACTTGCTGAAAATGTCCGAAGCGGAGATTGCCGAAGCGGGGATCGGTCGTAAGTTCCAGAAGCCCACGGTGTTCGAACAGCTGTCGGTATTTGAGAATTTGGAGCTGGCCATGGCTGGCAACAAAAACGTCTGGCCCACCTTTATTGCCCGTTTGAGCGGCGAACAGTTGGATCGCATCGACGAAGTGGTAGAGATGATTGGCCTTAAATCGGAAGTCAAACGGATGGCCGGGGTACTGTCCCACGGCCAGAAGCAGTGGCTGGAGATCGGCATGCTGCTGATGCAGAACCCGCAATTGCTGCTGGTGGATGAGCCGGTGGCGGGTATGACCCATCAGGAGATGGATCGCACCGGTGAGCTGTTGACCTCGCTGGCGGGCGAACGCTCGGTGGTTGTTGTTGAACACGATATGGATTTCGTCCGTTCCATCGCTCGGACCGTGACGGTATTGCATCAGGGATCGGTGCTGGCCGAAGGCACCATGGATCAAATTCAGAACGACCCGCGAGTGGTTGAAGTTTATCTCGGCGAATAAGAATAAAGCGGGCCAGGAGAAGCGCAGCAATGCTGAAAGTATCAGGATTAAATCAATATTACGGCGAGAGCCATACCCTTTGGGATCTGGACATGGATGTTCCAGAAGGGGCCTGTACCTGTCTGATGGGCCGTAATGGTGTGGGTAAAACCACGCTGTTAAAAGCGGTCATGGGTTTGTTGCCAGTGAAATCCGGCGAGATGGATTTTGGCGGCGTCGACTTGCGCAAAGTATCGGCTGAAAAGCGTGCCGGACTGGGGATCGGCTATGTTCCTCAGGGACGGCAGATCTTCTCGCTGATGACCGTCGAGGAGAATCTACAGATTGGTCTGCCTGCACGGGGAGACGGCATGAAAAAGATCCCCGACTATATCTTTGATCTCTTCCCCGTATTGAAAGAGATGATGCAGCGTCGTGGCGGCGACCTCTCTGGTGGTCAGCAACAGCAGCTGGCCATCGGCCGGGCGCTGGTGACCGATCCCAAACTACTGATCCTGGACGAACCCACCGAAGGGATCCAGCCCAACGTGGTACAGGAGATCGGTGACATTATCCGCAAACTGAATCAGGAGATCGGCCTGACGGTGTTATTGGTGGAACAGAAACTACCTTTTGCCCGTCGGGTAGCGGATCGATTCTGCATCCTCGATCGCGGTCGTAACGTCAGTAGCGGTGATATCGGTGAACTGTCCGATGAGCTGGTCCGCGAGTACTTGACGGTATAGTGAACGCATAGGACCGAAGTGACTATGAACCAGGCGCTTACCCTTCCCGGTGATAAACAGTCCGATCAACAAGAATCGGATAAGCAGGGCTATGGTAGTGATCGCCAGTGGCTGGCTTCTATCGAGCTGGGTTTTGAGCAACGGGCCGAGCGTACCGCATTACCCATTCTGAAACACTTGGGACCCTTGAGGGTACAGCGGCCCTTTTATCCGGAAGGCCCGGTTTGCCATGTCTACCTGCTGCACCCTCCGGGTGGTCTGGTGAGCGGCGATCAGTTGCGAATTGAAGCCCATCTAGAAGCCGGTTGCGAAGCGCTGATTACCACGCCTTCTGCCGGAAAGATCTACAAGGGTGATAGTTGCAGTGTCTCGCAACAGCAGCAAGTGCAATTGACCGTGGCAGAGAGTGCCACCCTGGAGTGGCTACCCCAGGAAACGATTCTATATAACGGTGCCCTCGGCCAAAGCCAAACTCGAATTGATCTGCAATCCGACAGCCGCTTTATCGGCTGGGAGATTATCTGTCTTGGCCGTCCCGCCAGCGATATCGAATTTACTCAAGGCTGTTTCTTGCAAGACATGGCGATCTATCGAGATGAACTGCCATTGCTGCTGGAGCGACAACACCTGCAGGCGGGCAGTGATCTGGCGAATCAACGCTGGGGCCTGAATGGTAAAGGGGTGATCGGCAACCTCTACGCGGTGGGATTTGAGCAGGAGCCGGTGGCGCTGATCGGCTCGCTGCGGGAATTTATTGAGCAGTACCTGAGCGAAGATCAAAACAACGATTTACCCGTGCCCTGTGTGTCGGTGACCTGGCGTTTGGGTGTACTGGCGATCCGTTATCTGGGAGAGGATGCGGAGCAGGCGAGGAACTGTTTTAGCGGTTTATGGCAGCTGTTGCGTCCGGCATTGACCGGCCGTGATGCTGAAATACCACGAATCTGGCTGACCTAAAGCCACTGGATAACTTCTAAGAGATGGGAGCTCAGGTATGGAACTGACACCAAGAGAGAAAGACAAGTTGATGTTGTTTACCGCAGGTCTGCTGGCGGAACGGCGTTTGCACAAGGGGCTACGCCTTAACTACCCGGAATCGGTGGCGTTGATCTCCTGCGCCATTATGGAAGGTGCCCGTGAAGGCAAGACGGTAGCAGAGCTGATGAGCGCCGGGCGCTCCATTCTCAATCGCGAGCAGGTGATGGATGGCATCGCTGAAATGGTGGATGAGGTGCAGGTGGAAGCGACCTTCCCGGACGGTACCAAGCTGGTCACCGTGCACCAGCCCATTCAATAGCTTGTCTATTCACCCATCAGCCTATAAGAATAGGAGCAGCAGAATAATGATTCCCGGAGAGATGCAGATACAGGCGGGTGATATTGAGCTTAACAGCGGCCGCCAGACGCTAACCCTCAAGGTAGCCAACACCGGCGACCGTCCCATTCAGGTGGGTTCCCACTACCACTTCTTTGAAACCAACAAGGCGCTGGATTTTGACCGTGAGGCTGCCAAAGGTTTTCGCCTCAATATTGCCGCCGGTACTGCGGTTCGCTTTGAGCCGGGCCAGACCCGCACCATCGAATTGGTGGCTATTGCCGGTACTCGCACTATCTACGGATTCCGCGGCCAGGTGATGGGCGCCCTAGATTCTCAAGAGCAGGATCCACAAGGAGGGCAGCAGTAATGGCTAAGATTTCCCGACAGGCCTATGCCGATATGTTTGGCCCCACCACTGGTGACCGTGTGCGTTTGGGAGATACCGAACTCTGGATCGAAGTGGAAAAGGATTACACGGTATACGGCGACGAAGTGAAATTTGGCGGTGGCAAGGTGATTCGTGATGGTATGGGTCAGAGCCAAGTAGATAACAGTATCGCCATGGACACGGTGATCACTAATGCGTTGATTCTCGATTATTGGGGCATCGTTAAAGCAGATGTGGGTATCAGGGCCGGACGTATCGCCGCCATCGGCAAGGCCGGTAACCCGGATACCCAGGAAGGGGTGGATATCATTATTGGCCCCGGAACCGAAGTGATTGCCGGTGAGGGACAGATCCTTACCGCCGGTGCTGTCGACTCCCATATCCACTTTATCTGTCCGCAGCAGGTGGATGAAGCACTGATGTCCGGCGTCACTACCATGCTGGGCGGGGGCACCGGTCCTGCGACTGGTACCAATGCGACCACCTGTACACCAGGCCCCTGGAATATTGGCAAGATGCTGCAGGGTACCGACCATCTGCCGATGAATTTCGGTTTTCTTGGCAAGGGTAACGCCAGCCTGTCAGGAGCACTGGAAGAGCAACTTGAAGCCGGTGTAATGGGGCTGAAACTACACGAAGACTGGGGCACCACGCCCGCCTCCATCGATAGCTGCCTGAGCGTGGCTGAGCGTTATGATGTGCAGGTGGCGATCCACACCGACACCCTCAACGAGTCGGGTTTTGTGGAAGATACCATCGACTCTTTTAAGGGGCGTTCAATTCACACCTACCACACCGAAGGGGCCGGTGGCGGTCATGCTCCCGATATCATCAAGGCCTGTGGACTACCCAATGTATTGCCGTCCTCCACCAATCCAACCCGGCCTTACACCATCAATACAGTGGACGAGCATCTGGATATGCTGATGGTGTGCCACCACCTTGATCCTAATATCCCCGAGGATGTGGCTTTTGCCGATTCGCGGATCCGTAAGGAGACTATCGCTGCTGAAGACATCCTCCACGATCTCGGTGCCTTCTCCATGATCGCTTCCGATTCACAGGCTATGGGACGGGTAGGGGAGGTGGTGATCCGTACCTGGCAGACCGCTCACAAGATGAAGGTGCAGCGCGGTCTGTTGCCGGAGGATCAGGACAGTGGCTGCGATAACTTTCGCGCCAAGCGCTATATCGCCAAGATTGGAATTAATCCTGCTATCAGCCACGGTATTGGCCATGAGGTGGGATCGATCGAAGTGGGTAAACTGGCGGATCTGGTGCTTTGGAAGCCCTCTTTCTTTGCTACCAAGCCTTCGCTGATTCTGAAGGGCGGCTTTATTGCAGCCGCACCTATGGGTGACCCCAACGCTTCGATTCCGACACCGCAACCGGTCCATTACCGCCCTATGTTTGGGGCAAGCCCCAAGGCCGCAGCAGCGACCAGCCTGACCTTTGTATCGGCAAAAGCGATGGAAAAGGGATTGGCGGAAAAGCTGGGATTGGATCGTGAGCTAGCACCCTGCAAGAACGTGCGCAGTGTCACCAAAGCCGATATGAAATTGAATGACTATATGCCGGTGATGGAGGTCGATCCCGAGACCTACGAAGTGCGCGCAGATGGTCAGTTGCTGACTTGCGAGCCGGCCGATCAACTACCGCTGGCACAACGCTACTTCCTGTTCTAAAGACAGGGAAGGGTTGAGGAGAAATTAATGCTGAAAATTATTGCTCGCTACGATGGTACCCCGGCCACGGTATTGGACCAACTAAGCCTGCCTTTCGATCTGCGTAAGCGTGGCCGATTCAAAGCTGAAACTGTCGGTGGATTGGAAGTGGGCGTCTTTATCGAACGGGGGCAGGTTCTGCAGGAGGGTGATCTATTGATGACTGAATGCAACCAGGTGATTCAGGTGCTAGCCCAGCCGGAAGCGGTGGTCACCGCCAATACCGAAGACTGGCAGCAATTCTCAAAGGTTTGCTATCACCTGGGCAACCGGCATGTGCCGCTGCAGGTGGGTGAGCGCTGGCTGCGCTTCCAGCCCGATCATGTGTTGCAGGATCTGGCAGAACTCTATGGTCTGGAGACCGTTAACGAGATGGCTCCCTTTATGCCGGAAAACGGCGCCTATGGAGATCACGGTGGTCATTCCCATGGCCATTCTCACGATCATTCTCACGATCAGGGACATGATCAGGGACATGATCATAGTTATGATGATCACGACCACGGACATCATCACTGAGGTATCACTATGCAATCACGTGCGTTGCTGCATCTGATGCACCTGATCAGCCCTTCGCTACCGGTAGGGGGCTTCGCCTATTCTCAGGGACTGGAATACGCCCTGGATAGCGGATGGCTGAAGGACCAGCAGGATCTTCATGACTGGCTGTCCGGAGTGTTAAAGGAGGGGATGGCTAAGGTCGATCTGCCGCTGCTAAAACGCTTCCGTCAGGGCTATCTGGATGATGACCCCATTGCGCTGACCTATTGGAATCACTGGCTGCGGGCCAATCGCGAAAGCAAAGAACTGTTGTTTGAGGATAAGCAGTTAGGGGCAGCATTGCGTCGGCTGTTGGTTTCTTTGGAGCAGGTGGATGCTGACGATCAACAGCCAGAAAAACCTTGTTATGCCAGCCAATTCGCTCGTGCTGGTGTGCTCTGCCAAGTCCCGGAGGCGGAATTACTGCAGGGTTTTGCCTGGAGCTGGCTGGAGAATCAGGTGGCGGTAGCCTGCAAGACGCTACCGCTAGGCCAGACTGCCGCGCAGAAGTTGTTGTTGGGATTGATGCCCGCTATCGAAGACGCGGTTAATACCGCACAGCAATTACAGGATGATGACTTGGGTGCGACTTTGCCTGGCGTGGCCATGGCCAGCGCACTCCATGAGACCCAGTACTCGCGGCTGTTTCGTAGCTGATTGAAGATTGATAGTCGTGACTAGAAACGAATCAAAAAGAAGGAAAATTGCCATGAGTTCACAGTGTTTGCGAGTTGGTGTCGGCGGTCCAGTGGGGTCCGGTAAAACGGCGCTATTGAAAGAGTTGTGTCAGGTGTTGCGCGAACAGTACAACCTGGCGGTGGTCACCAATGATATCTACACCAAAGAGGATGAGCAGTTTCTGCTCCGCCACGAGGCACTGGAAGCCGACCGTATTATGGGTGTTGAAACCGGCGGTTGTCCGCATACTGCGATTCGTGAAGATGCTTCCATGAACCTAGCAGCTATCGACGAGCTGCAGAGCCGTCATCCCGGCTTGGAACTGGTATTAGTGGAGAGCGGCGGTGATAACCTCAGCGCTACTTTCAGCCCTGAGCTGTCGGATCTGACTCTCTATGTGATCGACGTCTCTGCCGGTGACAAGATCCCACGCAAGGGCGGACCGGGTATCACCAAGTCCGATTTGCTGATTATCAACAAGACCGATCTGGCACCTTTGGTCGGCGCTTCACTGGAGGTGATGGATCGCGATGCCAAGAAGATGCGTGGCGATCGTCCCTTCGTGTTCAGTAACCTTAAGAGCGGTCAGGGTCTGCAGCAGATTATCGACTTTATTATCAACGAGGGAATGCTGGAGCGTCGAGAGCTAAAAGTGAGTTAGTGTCTTCTGGTGTTGGACATGATGCAAATCAGCCGCCACTTAGCGGCTGTTTTTTTATAGGGAACCTGAGGATGGCTATTTCTTAGGGATCAGGGGTAGCAAAGAATCCACCAGCGCCTTTGCCGGAGCCGTTAACCTGTTGGCAGATATCGACTTGGTAACGCCCTCTTTGGTTTGAGAGATTCCTATGGCCAGTTTGCTCTCTTCTAAATCTAGATAGCTCTCACGACTGAGATAATCAGAGAGAATAGTCTGCGCCTGCTCCAAGGTTTTTTTGCGTACATCAGGATCCATCGACAGAGTGCTTTCTTTCGCCTTAATCGGGCTGTGGTAATACATCAGAGACACACTGCCGGATTCGTGGAAATTGAAAAAGGCGGTGCCGGTGAAGCCTTTGCTTGGTTTGACGGTAACGGTCATTGACTCCGCAAAGGTCTGAAAACTGATTAAGGACAGCAGCAGTAGCGGTAATATCCGCATAGAAAACGGCTCCGATTATTTGGCGATAGGTACAAAAGGAAAGTGGCGAGCTGAAAATTCTACTACAAATATGACTATCAACTCGCTTTGCTAGCGACTTACTTGTGGGTCTTTTTATGTTGGGAATAAAGCTTGCCCAACTTTTCTTCTAACTGGTGGTATTCCGTCCAATCGATATCGTCCCAGCGATCCTGATCAGCCAGTTGAGCTGCGTGGCGTTTAATTCTGGCCATTTGTTGGTAGATGGTAGCGATATCGTCCATCCCACTCTTTTGATAACTGTCAGCCTTATGGCTGTATGATGCCGCAGTCTCGCGCAATTGATCGCCGCTATTAACATCCTTGGCATTAGCAGTGGTACCAGTGGCTAAAACAGCGGTCAACAGGATGGAGGTGGTCAGTTTCAAACCCATAAATGCTCTCCTTATTAGTGCATCGTGGTAATTGTTGTTATGGGGGCTAGATCTTTAGAATCTGGCCCGTTTTGATGGTGTCGGAGTCTAGACTATTCTTTTCTCGGATCGAATCAACGCTAATTCCAAATAGTCTTGAGATTTTCCAAAGACTATCGCCCCGTTTCACTTTATAGGTTTCAGGAAGAGACATGGGTGAATCCACCTCGACGGGATCCGAATCCTCATCTTCAATATTCAGTTTTCTATCGATCATAAACTCGCTGACATCGAAGCAGGGGCAGGCTTTTGGTGATGATCGGGTGATATGTATCAGGTCTCTGTGGCCCATCACTTTTACGTCTTTGGGATTAGGATGAGCGTCTAGAAAACTCTCAATAAACTGGGCCAAGGCAGAGTACTGTTTGTCGGTAAAGTTACAATCGGGATTACCGCTTCGGTCAACACCGCCAGCTAAAGAGACGCCTAAGCTTCTGGCATTCCATCCCGGTCCGCAGCCCCCCACATGTGAGCCCTGTCGGTTGATGGGCCTGGCTTTAAATCCATCGTCATGGGTTTGCACCTCACCGTCCCGGGTGATTACCGCGTGGTATCCGCATCCTCGCCAACCTTTCTTTTTGTGAACCGTATCGACCCATTTTGCATCGACAGTTTTTTTGTTCGGGCCGGTTGCGGTGCAATGGACGATCAAGTGATCGTATCGGGCTAAGCGTTCATCGATCGGGCTTTTAAAGAAAGTCATTTTTCGCACCCTCTTGGATTGAGTGATTCTGCAGCTTGCGGATTGCGAATTTTGAGAACACAGAGGGGAGCCGAGGCATAGCAGGTCCCTTCTGCGCTGGCTAAGGTCACATATCCCTTGCGGTTAATGAGATTTAATTAGCATAGTCCATGATGGGGTGGCTTCAAGGTGGGATCTTGCCGCCAGAAAAGTGTGCTCTGAGTAGGGTCGTCGAGGCGGATGTCGGCCTCTGTCTATACTTAATTTTATAGAGATTGCATTACTAGCTTGGAGAGTATGGGTGAGAACACTACTGTTCCTACTTGTGCTTTTCCCATCTTTAGCGACTGCGGCGGTTAACTCAACACGGATCGACATCGTTAATGCTCCCAGCCAGCTATGGGAAGAGCGTATCTATTCTGAAATAGATCGAACCAACCGATTGTTGTGTCGCGCGTTTACCCAGCTTCCTGATTCTGTCCGGGTGTTTCGCAGCGACCGGGGGCCACAGTACGATCTTTCTCTAGGTATGATCTTTATTGGTCATGATTATCTGCCGGTCCATCTCTACCACGAGTACGGTCATAAGGTTCTGGATCATTACCTATACCGCCATTCCAGTGTTTTAAGTTATTACCAGATGCGTGATCGAATCGGTGGACCCAGGTCATTACAGGATTCTCTGTTAGGGCTGGAACAGCAAATCAGAGAGGATCAGGGATTTTTAATACAGTTGCGACAGCGGCGCTTGGTCAAAATGGCCGGCAACCTATCCCGCTGGATTAATGATCATACCGAGCTGATTTTTGAAGCCAGTGCCGTTATGCATCTCGAGGAGCGTCTGGCGAAGGTTTTTGAGCAACTGGGCAGTGATAGCCCTGCAGCACGATATCGTCTGTTGGCGCCCTATCATGAACTCTTTGCCGATACCCTGGCGGTAATAATGACCGGGCGTTGGCAGTCGGTGATGATGGCCGCAGCTGGAGGGATAAATCGACAAAGTATTTTAACGGAGCCGATTCCATTTGAGCCTAGTCAGCTGGGATTCAACAGTTATTTTTCCAATGTGGTGGTTCCAGATGTTCTCCATTACCGATCATTTCAACGTCATCTATCCGTGGAAGAGTATCGGTTTAGTCGTCTGGAAGGGGATAGCAATTATGCCCAATTCGCCCCGGTTCGCTCTTATATTCGAGGGCTGGCAGAGCAGCAATTTGAGAACAGCAAGGCAATGTTGTTACTGATTTTGGCAGAAGCGATTCAGCAGCAGCTGGAGTTGCGTCTCAGTGAACCGAAATTGCTGCAAATGGACCTAAAAGCGATGAACAGAGGTTTGATCGATAGCCTTCAGCAAAGAATGGCGAATCTGGATGTCGCTATCCAGGGCAACTGCCGGTCACAGACTGGTATTGCCCAAATTTGGTGATTTTCTGGAGACTGAGGTCCGGCTAGGTTGCCGGAGCCCCTTCGATAAATTTTTGATATAGGCGGTAGATCAGCGCCCAACCGTAAACGCTTAGCACCATCATGGTGATCTGATGGATCAGCAATGCCAGCCAGGCGGTATCGGATTCTCGATCAATATAACCGCTGCCCATCATCGAGGCGATGACCGTCAGGCTGCCCCAAACAACCAAGGGTGGCAGTAACTCCGAGGCGAAACCGGTAGTTGAATGGTAACTGGCTTTCAGCGCTTTAATGGGGTCTTGGTCTTCGAGCAATAGATAGAATTCGGCGAACAGTAATTTGTAGACCAGAAATAGCCCAGGAACGATCATTAGCATCAGGCCGCCAAGAATCGCGATACCCATCAACAGATTCAAGATAAGCAGGTTACCCATGCGGGAGATCGCCATGCTAATCGCCTGGCTGACAGATATTGCCTGACCTCGGCTCAACCGATCGATATAAAATACCGCAGCGCCAAACTGGATGACGCTCAAACACATAAACAGACCATTGATAAGCGCCAGATAGATGCGGTCAGGGCGTTCTTCCTGCATCAAAACTGACAACTCGATCACGTAGGCTGGCAAGGCGTAGACCAGAGCGATCATCAACAGCGGTTGGAATTGGTTGCGCGAAAAATAGAACGCTTCGCGGAGAGTGTTGTACATCGATTTGGTCCTGGAGTTGGGGTCGGTGTGCCTGGCCGTTTGAACAGGGCAGGCGCATGCTATCGCGACTAGAGAGATCTGCCAAGTTTTTGCATTCGGAAGAGTGCAATGCTGACGCTTTGTCAGTACATAGATTGCGGGTCAATTAAAGATTAATCTGCTGATTTAACATCAAAATCACTAAATAACCCTGTTATTTGGTCGATAATTTGTTAGGGATCCTGTGATTAAGTCCCTGGCATGAGATAATCCTTACCTTCATGATTTGGGGAATGCTCGATGGATCACCAGCTCACTTTCGCCGATAGTG
>JAPHRD010000015.1 GCA_026196225.1 Motiliproteus sp. | reverse complement strand
GCGAGGGAATAATCTCGCTGGGTGCGTTTAGTATTTGAATTCATGTCACTTCCCGATTTGATGATCGAAAAGTGTCAACGTTATTCAGGACGGGACACTTGAGCATTTAAAGGCCGGTTACAGAGCTTTTTTGACAGGTTATGTGCAGAGCCTGCTTATGCTATAGGAGCAGATAACTGGGGGCTAAAGGAGGTTCGGTTGGATGCTGGTCATGCCTTCTTTCTAAAGTGGATCTATCCCAATGCCAAAATTCTCATGCTCGTAAGGGACCCTGTCAATGCATATCGCTCTTACGCAAAGTTTAAGCGTTGGTACCATATTCGGCCTCAAGCACCTGTCTTTACTGTACATAAGTTTGCTAGGCACTGGAAAAAGACCGCAGCTAGTTTTCTACAACATGCTGAGGATCTAGATGCAATGATCGTTCGATATGAAGATCTTGTAAAAGATCCACAGATATTGGCCCAGTTACAGGAGTATTTGGGTAGAGATATTAATCCCGAAGTGCTTCAACGTAAGATTACCAACATGGAATCGACTCCAGGTGGTTATAGAGTAGTATCAGGAGAAATATGGTTGCTGAATAAAATTGTAGCTCCTGTTGCTTCTGAGTTGGGGTATGGAACAAAATGAACGGTGGCAGCGAATCAAATAGCTAATTGCCGATTGTGTTACTTAACTCTTTTGGAATTTAAATGCTAGAAATACCGTTCCAGCGTCATCTGTACCATATCATCCTTTCGCAAGGCAAAACCCGGATCTACGGCATCGTCGCTGTCGTAGATGCGAGCATCAACACTGAGTTTCCAGCTTTCACCTAGACGACGGCTGGCTTCGACTAAAAAGCTGGAGCCTCCGTGATCTAGATCCTGACCTAGACCGGCAAGGAATTCGGTGCTTTGGATGTCATTTAGAGTCAGACGGGTTCCTAAAAACAGGTCGTCCTGTATAGCGGTGCTGCCATCTTCTCCGCGGCTATCCCAGCCGTATTCCATCAGCAGTCCAAGATCCATGGCAGTATCCATGAGTCCCACGTAGGTGTATTCGAAACCACCCTGGACGGCTACGAATTCCTGGTTGTCACTTTCGCGGTAGATGGTTTCAAATTTCCATAACCAGTCACCAATGGTGGCCTGGACGTCGATTCCGAATTGATCCATCTGCTCGTAGAGAGGAACCAAGACGCCGCCCTCCTGAACCAATACCGGCTCACGATTGGTGCCGTGGAACCAATAGGTACCTACATCCCAGTCGCCGAAGGTATGGCTCCAGCGAATTGCTGCGTCCAAGTGTTTTTCTTCGGCGGAGGACTGGTAGCGGGCGCGGTTGGTATCGATAACCAGCGGACCTCGCAGTCGGCCATTTTCACCGGCGAAGGTACGCTCGCGAAAACCGGGCAGTAGGAACAGGTCCAGTACGCCCCAATCTCTCACTAAGGAGACGTTGATCATCTGCTGGCCAAGTTTGTCTTCGCCATCTACATCTTCAACGGAGTCGGTCTGGTTGATTACATCCACCAGATGCTGAAACTCAGTTACTCCCCAGAATACCTTACCGATACCGGCTTTGAGTTCGTAGTTATCGCTGACATGCACCCACAGCAACTCGCGGATATCGACGTGGCTGCGCTGGCTGTCATGTTCATCGGCACGAATATAGGGTTTGAAGATGACGCCATCGTCACCGTTACTCCACTCCCAATAGAATTCCGGTTCAAAGAACAGCGAATGGTTAGCGCTGTCACTCTGACCCGAATAGAGCGCATCGTTGTCGAACAATCGCAGTTCATAACCGACACGCCCACTAACCTCCAGTTCGGTTTCAGTGTTGGCCTCTGCCATAGCGGGGGAGGCCAATAGGCATCCGGCCAAGGCTAGTGGAATCAATCCCTGATATCTGGAAGTCGTGCATCTATGCATGTTATTTGGCTCGTTTAAGGCTGTTCTTGTTGAAGTCGCTGTCTTTCAGGCCCACTTTGAAGTCGTAGCCAGCGTACGTCAGCACTGTTGTTTTACCGGTTTGGTGATTGTCCATGGTAGAACGATGCGCTCGCCAGAATTTGCCCAGGTACTGATTGTACTCCTCAAAGGTGAGTGTTTTCAGCAAACTATTCTTGCGATCGTAAAAATCTACCTTCAGAGCGCGATAGTGCTCTTTATCAATCCAGACCACACGGCGAGTGTAGCCGGAAAATTTGTCGGTTGGGATCTGCTCAACAACGAAGCTGTCCTGACCATTGACTGTTTCATCGCGCAGGTATTTATAGCTGTATTTTTCCACTTCGAAGGAGGTTAGATCCTCGAAGGAGAACTCCGACCCCATAAAAGGCCCCGACTTATTTCGTGAAGAGATTCGCTTGACCCGCTTCAACGCTGGCAGGAACAACCATTGATCGTCTGCCGTTTGAATATGGGAGAAGCTCAGAAACGCGGTGCCTTTGACGTCGCGGGGCTTGTCAAAAATAGTCAGACTCTTGTCACCGTCTTTCTCTTGCTCCAGTGATTTCAGGCGCATTTCTCGGATGCTTTGCTGTCCCTCTTTGTTACGCAGGGTCATGGTCATATCAGTGGTCATATCGCCCCAGCCCAAGTCGCGGTTTTTAGCTTCGATGGCGATCTCCAGGCCGCGTTTCTCCGGGGTGATCGCGGTTGCGGGAGCGCTTATCATCGGAGCTAGTACCAGCAAGGATGTTGCCGCCAGGTGACGAAATGACTTTGAACGACTGTTTGTAGAGATAAAATTAGACAGCATTTTTGGAAACCTCCGTATTGCCGGCCAGTGCCGGTGTGGTCTGATCGAGAGCTTTGTCGATAGTTTCATCGATAATATGGGGGATAGATTGGGATTCAGTGTCTGCTTCCGCCTTATTTCGGTTGCCACTAAGCAGGTGATCCAACTTGATCAATAGTGGTGGTAGGAACAGGAAGTCGACAATCAGTGCCAACAGAATGATGATGGCCGTGAGCATCCCCATATCCGCATTCATTTTGAAGCTGGACTGAGCCAGTATCGAGAAGCCTGCGACTAGCACCATGGTGGTGATCCAAAGGGCGCGACCGACACTGTTAAAGGCGTAGCGAACGGATTCTTCTGCACTCTTGCCCTTGTCTTCACGGGCATGTTGATACTTGCTGAGGAAGTGAACGGTATCGTCTACCACGATTCCCAGTGTCATTCCCACTACAACAGAGAGGGCGAGTCCAACCTGACCTTCCCACATGCTCCAGATTCCAAATCCAATGGCAGCAGGTGCCAGATTGGGGATCAGACTGAGAATACCGTAACGAACCGAGCGCAAAGCAATACCCAGCAGCAGTGATATTAGCAGCAGTGCAAGGACAGTTCCGAGCAGCATAGAGACGATATTGCGCTGGCCGATATGAGCGAACATCAGGCTGGGGCTGGTGATCGAGACCTTGTACTCAGGGGCATTACTGCTGAACCAGTTTCCAAGACGTTGCTCAAGGTCGAGGATCTGCTGTGAAGTCAGATTTTGGAAGGTTCCAACAACTCGAGTAGCGGATTTATCAACATTAAGCTGGTTGTTGAGGTCTAGCCCGTAGGGCAGGGACATCTCGTACAGAAGCAGGTATTGTGCCGCCATCTCCTGGCTGTCGGGTAAACGGTACCAATCTTCGTCATCGCCGTGCATATTCTTGTTGAGACGCTTGAAGGTATCACTCAGGGTGTTGACGTGATCCGTCTCCGGCTGTTGGCGCAACCAGGTGCTGAAAGACTCCAGTGTTTGAATATACTGAGGATCGTTAATACCGCTGTTTTGTTGGTTGTCGACCGATATCTCCAACAAGGTCATGCCGGATAAATTATCCTGCATAAAGTCGGTGGCTTGACGGAAGGCCACTGATTCATCGAAGTATTTAACGAAATCATCGTTGAGATCGTTGTTTGGGGCGAACAGGCTAATACCGATAATCGCAGCGGTCATACTGGGCAGCAAGACATTGCGTTTATTGATTACGAACAACGAGAACTTGTCCATCAGGTCGCTGTGGTCATCTTTCTGCACTTTGACTCGTAATGGCAGCAACGATAGTAGCGCTGGGAACAGGGTGATGGAGAAGACAAACGCCAGCATCACACCGGTGGCCACCAGATTACCCAGATCCCGGAACGGTGGCGAATCGGAGAAGTTCATGCTCAGGAAACCTATAGCCGTGGTGACACTGGTCAGCAGGATAGGCTTGAAATTGAGCTTGAGGCTATCGAACAATGCTTTGCGCTTCTCAACGCCCTGGCGCATCTCATAGAACAAGGTAGTCAGAATGTGGATACAGTCGGCCACTGCCAGGGTCAAAATCATAGTCGGGGCCGACGCGGATGGTCCGGTCAGGTATAGGCCGCTCCAGCCGCCCAGACCCATGGTTGCGGCGATACTGACGATGATGATTATGACGGTTGAGATCGTCCCGGTGATGGTCCGCAACAATACCCCGATGGTCAGCACCACTACCAGGAACATCAGTGGCACAAGTGTTGAACTGTCGTTCATCGAGGCTTCGGCAAAAGCCACATTCATCATCACCATTCCAGAGAGATAAACCTGAGTCCCAGGATTATCTGCTTCAAATTTAGCCACTAGCTGACGCACTTCTTCAGCCACTGTCGGGGCTTCTGTAACCGGGTTCTTGCCAGGGAGTTGGATGGTGACATTGACCACCGTGACGTGGCCCTCTTTGGAGATCAGCTTGTTAACCAATTGTGGTTCGCTGATCGATACCGAGGCGATACGTTCTAGGTCGGCCTGTTCCAGAGGCGTACCTTCCATCACTAAGTCTTCAACGATCAGGTCATCCTCTTCAGCGAAGGTGTACTGATAATTGCTGATGGAATCGACGCGGGTTGAATAGGGGATCTGCCAGGCAGATTCGGTAAGCTTGCGTACGGCCTCTAATTGGGTTGGTGTAAATACCTTGCCATCTTTAGGGGCGATCACCATAGCGACATTGTCGCTCTTACTGTAAATCTTCTGCATCGATTCATAGGCGGTGAGTTGTGGGTTGTCTTCACTGAAGAACACCCGGTAATCACTTTTGAATACCAGCTTTTGGGCACCCGCTGCTGCACCGAATACGAGACTCAGTGACAACAGGATGACCCAGACAGGGTGGGCGATAACCCACCGGAAGAGTCGTTCTCGCATTGCTCTCTCCTTTGTTGACGAATCGTCGACAACAGATTCATAAAAAGCCCATTAAATGGGCGATTTCGACCTTCTAGGGGGCCGTTGTTTAATGTTTCTTAGAAAACTGGGGAACATGATCAACATATTCGTCAACTTTCTAGCCATTCTTTGTTTTTATTCTGACTAATCGTCAAAACACCCGCTTAAAAAATGCGGCTATTAACCGCGTAGTGTTTAATTTCAATATCTTAGAGCATTAAAAATCTGCCCCGTTGTTTTAGCACTTCAAGCTCTTGGGCAAATCGTTCTTCCAGCATACGCTTTAACAATCCCCGATAATCGTATTCGCTGGAAAGAGGCTTCCAGTTCAGGCCATCGAGAAAAACATTGGTGGTATTGAAATACTCGCGCTCCAAGTAGAGCCCGTGCCGGCCGGCGCAACTATTGAGGTCATCGCTTAACAGTGTGATTGAGCCGTAGCCGCTGGCCCAGCCTACGAAGCTGACCTGCTGCTTGCTCATATGAGGTGGTAGATCCAGGCTGCCTTCGGTGATTCCGAAGTCGATACCTTCCAACCACAACGACATCATCTTACTTTCCAGCTCTTCGTGTTCCTGCAGACGTTCTGGAGTGGTTTTCCCTAGAACCGCCGGGCTTTTTCCGCACAGCGCAGTGCGAAACAGCGTCGGCTTCAGCAGACTGTAGATCAGATAAGCAAATGCCATTCCCAAGTAACGTCCGCGGCTGCTTTCATCGTGTTCTGCGGCCCGGCTGAACAATTGGATCATGGTTCGCATAGCATAGTTGCTTATAGCCGACAGCAGATCCTCTTTACAGGAGAAGTGGCCGTACACAGTACCCTTGGAATAGGGAACACGGTCAACCAGCTTATCCATGGTCAGCTGGGAAACGTCGATCTCTTCCAGCAGCGATAGCGCTGCTTCGATGATTTCGACTTCACGAGCTTGGAGGCTTTGTTTGTCTAAGGGACGAGGAGCCATAGCAGTATAAATAAAATCCTTAATGACGATTCGTCGAAATATACGCCCGTGGTGATGGGATGTCAATCGTGATGAGTTCTGGAATCCCCAAAAAGGGCAGGGTGAGTGTTCACGCCTGCCAACAAAAGAAACCTGAGGAGATCAGGTAAATGGTATTAAGAGGTGACCTTGAATCGTTCTGCCATTTCTTTCAGATGCTCTGATAATTGCGCCAGTTCCTCACTGGATCGGGCGATCTGCTCTGAGCCTGCAGAGCTTTCCTCAGAGATATGGCTGATGTTGACGACGTTTGCATTGATCTCTTCGGCAACTGCTGATTGTTGCTCGGAGGCGCTGGCAACCTGAGTGGTCATCATATCGATTTGGGCCACGGCTCCAGTGATCTCATTGAGAGACTCTTCAGTACGTAGAGCCTTTTCGACGACTTGGTCCGCCGCGTCTTTACTCTCACGCATGGCCAAGGCTGCGGCCTGTGAACCTGCTTGCAGACTTTGGATCACCTGATGAATCTCGGTGGTTGACTCGTGGGTCCGAGAGGAAAGGTTGCGTACTTCGTCGGCAACAACGGCAAAGCCACGTCCTTGTTCGCCAGCACGTGCCGCTTCAATGGCAGCGTTAAGCGCCAGCAGGTTGGTCTGTTCGGCGATGCCGGTGATGACCTCTACAATCGAGGAGATATTGGCACTCTGTTCTTCCAGGTTGTGAGTCAGGTCTTCGGTCTGCTGGAGCTGATGAGACAGTTGCTGGACCGCAGACATCGCTTCGCCAACCACTACTTTACCTGCCCCGGCTGCCTGGGCTGCGTTATGAGAGGCATGTGCGGCTTCGCCGATATTCTGTGCTACGTCATGAACCGTAGAGGACATCTGGGTCATAGCAGTAGCTACCAGTCGGGTCTCTTCCATCTGACGGACCATGCCGTTCTGGGTCTGTACGGTAGTTACCGATAATTCATTGGAGGCGCTGGCCAGTTGCGAGGTGGCGGCCGTCATCTCTTGCAGAACCCCGTCAAAGCTGTCGAGCATATGGTCGAAGGCTTGTCCCATTTCGGTGAATTCGTCGTTGCCGGTTAGATTTACGCGGTGAGTCAGGTCTTTGTTGCTGGCAACTGTCACCATATGCTGCTGCAGTCGACGAACGGGTTTAAGCAGTGATTGGCTCACAAACACTACTGCCAGTAGCGTCAGAGAAAGCACGATCATTGTTGTGATAGCGGCCTGTTGGAAATCACTCCAAAAGGCGTTTTCGATATCATCAACGTACACGCCGGTGGCCACTACCCAGTTCCATTGTGGTAGTTTGCGCACATAGGATAGCTTGGGAACATGCGAATAAGTCCCTCAGCATGAGACAATTCACGTTCTGATGTACTGAGGGCTACTCAATGGACCACCAACTCTCCTTCGCTGACTGC
>JAPHRD010000028.1 GCA_026196225.1 Motiliproteus sp. | reverse complement strand
TCTCGCGGAACTGCTTAATCCTGTTACACCCGACAAGAAAAAAAGGAACCCTCAAATGAGGATTCCTTTTTGATCAATATTTGTGGGACAGCAGTGCCTGATTAGGCCCTTTTTTAACGCATCGAATTAGCTAATTACTCAGCGGTGGCAGCCCGCTGCAAACTAGCAAACTCCTTGTCCCAGCGCTTGCCCTCTTTCTTCGAAGGCGAACCTAGCAGGTTCAGCGCCGAGCGCACTCTTGCACGACTCATATCCGGGCCCAATAACGCCATGGACTCGATCACAGATACCGAAGATGCTGTACCTGAGATAGCCACAAACAGAGGGAACAGGAAGTCACGGATCTTGATCTCCATCGCCTTACTGAGACCACTCAGGCCTTGGAACAGGCGGTCCTTCTCCCAGTGGCGCTCTGATTCCAGCTGCCACAACGCATATTGCAGAATTTTGCGAATCTGTTCGGTTTCCAGTGACTTATGTTCAAACGCCTGGGCATCCAGATCCAGATCTCCAGACATGAAAAAGCCAGCCAGCGGTACCACGTCACTGAATTTTTCGACCCGTTGCTGAATCAACGGAATAATCGGCAACAAATATTCTTCGTTCAGCGCCCACTGCTTAAATTTCTCGGAGAACGCTTGAGGATCCAGCTCTTCGCGAATCCACAGACCGTTCAACCAGCTTAGTTTTTCCAGATCAAAGATCGGTCCACCCAGCGATACGCGGTGAATATCGAAGTTTTCAAACATCTGCTCGCGGGTAAATTTCTCGCTTTCATCAGGCATCGACCAGCCCATGCGCGCCAGGTAATTCAGCAATGCTTCTGGCAGATAGCCCATGCGCTGGTAGTAGATAATCCCGGTGGGATTCTTGCGCTTGGAAAGCTTCGACTTATCCGGGTTACGCAGCAACGGCATGTGGCATAGCTTAGGCATATCCCAACCGAAGTATTCGTACAGTAGACGGTGCTTAGGCGCTGACGAAATCCACTCTTCACCACGAATTACATGGGTGATTTCCATCAGATGGTCGTCCACCACGTTGGCCAGATGGTAAGTGGGCATGCCATCCGACTTCAATAAGATCTGGCAATCGACCTGAGCCCAGTCCATTTCGATAGGACCACGGAGCATGTCATCGATCACACAGCTCCCCTCTTCGGGCACTTTCATCCGTACCACGTGGGGAGCACCGGCAGCCATTCGGCTCTCGACTTCTTCACCGGGCAGTTCCAAGTCACTCTGCTTCAACGCAGTATGTTTGCCAGCAGCCCGTCGGGCGTTACGCAAATCGTTGAGTTCTTCAGCGGTGCGGTAACAAAGAAAAGCTTTGCCTTCTTCCACCAATTTCATGGCGTAGTCTTTGTAGCAATCTTTACGCTCGCTCTGTCGATATGGACCGTGAGGACCTCCCACATCCGGGCCTTCATCCCACTCCAGGCCCAGCCAGCGCATGGAGTCCAAAATTGCCTGTTCGGACTCAGGCGTGCTGCGAGTCTGGTCGGTATCCTCAATACGCAGGATGAACTGACCATCGTGCTGACGCGCGAAGGCTAGGTTAAACAAGGCAATATAGGCAGTACCTACGTGTGGGTCGCCAGTAGGAGACGGTGCAATACGGGTACGAACGGTCATGGTGATGGTCTATCCGAATCTGTAAAAAATAAGCGCGCATTATAGCGGCTCAAGCGACTATTTAACAAAGTTGAGATGAATCTAGCCTCGCTGACCATTCTATCTCCAAATAGCCTTCGAATTTGGCTGGAATCACAGTGGAAATAGCTCTTCACTTCCAATCCAAGAATGATTATCATCTACATATACCGATTGTTATCGTATAACATTTCATTACTTGAGAAATCATCCCCGTGATTCAATCCCAAATTTTACGTCGCATCGCTCCCTTTTTGTTGTTAATCACCGCATCCGCCAGTAGCCAAGCAGTTGAGGTAGTCACCACGATCAAGCCGCTGCAACTTATTGCCGCTGCCGTGATGAAGGGCGTGGCCCAGCCTCAATTGCTGTTGCCCTCAAACGCTTCACCCCATGACTACCAGTTGCGCCCTTCCGATGTGCGCAAATTACAGCAGGCAGACTTGCTGTTCTGGATTGGTCCTGAGTTGGAAAGTTTTTTGGAAAAATCACTGCGCACTACTGAAACTAGCAATCGGGCAATTGCCTTACTGGAACAATTGGAATCTCAGCCGCAACAAAAGTCTGCGAGTCACCAGGAAGGGCATGATGATCACAATGATCACGCGAACCATCAAGATCATAAGGACCATGAAGAACACGAAAACCATCAGGCCCATAAGGATCACGATGAGCACGCAGACCATCAAGAGCACATGGACCATGATGATCACGCGGACCATCAAGAACACATGGACCATGATCAGCACGAAAACCCTGAAGAGCAAGGACACCACCATGATCACAATGGTGTAGATCCACATATCTGGCTATCACCAGTGATGGCCAAACAGATCGCAGAACATATGGTTGAAGCCTTGGTTGCGGTCGACGCTGCCAATGCTGAACAGTATCAGCAGAACTTTTCCCACTTTCAGAAGCAACTCGAGCAGACCGATCATCTTCTGGAAACAAAACTCGAGTCGCTAAGAAACCGCGGATATTATGTTTTCCACGATGCCTATGGTCATTTTGAGCAGCATTACCAGCTTAAACACCTTGGTGCCTTCACCGTGGATCCGAGTCGTCGCCCAGGGGCTAAACACCTCATAGAAATTCGACAGAAGCTGGAGAACAGCGAAGCAGTCTGTATTTTTTCCGAACCCCAGTTTAAACCGGCGGTTATTGAATCCATTACTGAAGGATTGGATCTTAATCGGGGGACTCTCGATCCCTTGGCCAGTGATTTCAAAATCAGTGCAAACGGCTATATAGACTTCTTGACGTCAATGGCAGAGCAGTTTCAGCAGTGCCTTTCTAAAAAAATTAAATAAAAATAAAACAGATTTGAACTTTATCCGCATACCCCCGGTCACAGTACTTAGAAATGAGCATACCTCCCCCCCTTCGGTAAATTCATTTCCCCTTTTTATAGCATCTTCATTGTGATCTCCACCCCGCTCCGGCGGGGTTTTTTTTGGCCCCAAAAAAGTGCACCTCAGCAAAAAACTTAAGACATTTCACAAATAATGATATATATCAACCCCTTGAAGGCGTTTTTTCGCCATTTTTTCGCCAAAATACTAGGAAGATTGAATAAAAAACACTATGATCATGGGGTTTTTTAATAACAAAAAAGGTGGTAGCAATGTCTGAACGGGAAACCGGAACCGTTAAGTGGTTTAACGATGCAAAAGGATTTGGATTTATTACTCGGACCGGTGGCGAGGATGTCTTCGTTCACTATCGTCAGATTCGTGGTGAAGGCCATCGGAGCCTGGCAGAAGGTCAATCGGTTGAGTACGGAATTACTCAAACGCCTAAGGGCCTTCAAGCAGAAGATGTATCAGCCGTCTAGCCTGATACTCTCATGCGCAAATTTTGAGTTGCGGCAATCGCCGCAACTCTCCTCCTCTCCGCTCTATCCCACAAAATTTTCGTTCCAATAACAGCATTCATCACTGAACTTCATCGTTTGCTCTAGCTCAAACTGTTATCTCATCGTAGTATCTGCTAATAAAGCCACTTCCTAACTATTTTTAGACAGAACCATATCCAAGGAACGACTATGAAAGCACTCTCCACTGCACTGTTAATTCTCACAATTGGCTTCAGCTCTTGGCTGCAGGCCGGAGAACAAGAGGCAAAAGCGTGGCAGATGATTGGCGACGGAGCCTTGGTGATTGATGTAAGAACAACCGAAGAGTACGCTGAAGGGCATATTCGAGACGCCCTTCATATTCCTTTTCAACAAATTCTTGGGCAGTTTCAAAGCCTGGAAATCAGAAAAGACCGTCCCGTTGTGCTCTACTGCCGTAGCGGCCGTCGAGCCAGTGTCGCCGAAGCCGAATTAGCTAAAGCAGGCTTTACCCAAATATTTAATGGTGGCGGTCTGATCCCGATGGTTGAACATCTGCGTAACCAGCCAGCTCAGTAATCCAAATCCGCAAGCCTGTCGACCGGATAACGATTCAGCCCTTCAACTTTTAACCCGAGAGCCTGGCAGCTAGCCAGGCGCCGAGGGTACGTATCTCCTCAAGGCACACTTCATGCTCCATGGGATAGCTGTGCCATTCTGCTTGAATACCGTCGCTACTAAGAGATTCATATCCTTCCCGGCCCAAACCGACCGGCACCACAGGGTCCCATTCACCGTGAGCAACAAATACCGGAAGCTCTCGGTTCCAAGGCTGGCATCTATTTTCAGATCGCTCCGGAGAGATGCGGTAGGTAGATAGGCAAGCCAATCCCGCCAGTCGCTGACCGTATCGAAGGGCGGTCTGATAAGCTACTGCTCCACCTTGGGAAAAACCTATCAAAATAATATTTTCACTGGCGACACCACGCTCTAGTTCACGCTCAATCAAAGCGTCTATCTGCTGCTGGGCATCGTATAGGTGCTGATCTTCAATCTCACGGCTATTACCCATGCTGAGGATGTCATACCAAGCTCGCATCGGCATTCCACCATTGATGGTCACAGGTCGAACCGGTGCGTGGGGGAAGATAAAACGCACCGCCAAATCCTCGGGTAATTGCAGCTCTGGAACAACCGGTACGAAATCGTTACCGTCGGCTCCAAGGCCATGCAACCAGATCACGCTGGCAACGGCAGATTTCTCAGGTTCCAACTCAATACAGGGTAGTAATTCTTTCATTGTTATATCTCATGGCGTGATTCTTACCCGCTGCCAACCTTCAAGTTGCTGGCTATATACAATGCGGTCATGCAAGCGATTTGGTCGCCCCTGCCAGAACTCGAAACGCTGCGGTAGCAAGCGGTAGCCTCCCCAATTTTCTGGACAAGGGATCGTCTCTTGTTGATAACGCTGATCCAAAGCCTGGTATCGTTGTTCCAGTTCACTTCGCCCGGAAACCACAGAGCTTTGTACCGAAGCAGCAGCACTCAACTGACTACCACGGGGACGTTGAGAAAAGTAACGTTCGGCCTCGGCACGGGGTAAACGTTCTACGGTCCCCCAGATACGCACTTGGCGTTCCAGCATCCGCCAGTAAAACAACAACTCGGCCTGAGGATTGCCATCCAACTCCTCTCCTTTCTGGCTCAGGTAGTCGGTATACCAGCAAAAGCCATCGCTATCAAAATGCTTTAGTAAAACAATACGAGCAGAGGGGCAACCGTCGGAAGACGCAGTGGCCAGCACCATAGAAGTGGAATCTTCAGGATCCAGTTTGGCCATCTGCTGTTGCCACTGAGCAAACTGCGCCACTGGGTCGGCGGCAAGATCTGACATATGCAGCTCTTCGGCAGCATATTCACGGCGAATTTCGGTTAAATCTTTTCCTGAACTCATCGGTTTTCTCACTGCCCCAAATCCACCCCGAAGGCATTAAAAGAATCGAGGTGTCAACGTTAACTTATTCACAGCGCGCAAAACCGGCCACTATAGAGAGGCTGCGGGCCAGACGCAACATATAGCTAAAACCTATAAAGGTCTTAGGGATGATTAATTGTACCTAACCAAGCCTTTTCCTTAGAGTAGCTTCCATACTTACTTAACGCCTCTTTTACTCATGGAGAACACGATGCAAAACACTCACGAAAACAAGCCCGTACCACAGACCAACTTCCGCTTCCGGGAAGGCGATCAATGGGTGGACCGTAGCACAGCCGATCTGTTCAACGATAAAACCGTTGTTCTGTTCGCTCTGCCCGGAGCTTTTACACCGACCTGCTCTTCCAGCCACTTGCCGCGTTACAATGAGCTGGCTGGCAAGTTTCAGCAAAATGGTGTTGATGCGATCTACTGCCTGTCTGTCAACGACGCTTTCGTGATGAATGCGTGGAAAGAAGACCAGGGCACTGACAACATAATTTTCCTGGCAGACGGCAACGGCGATTTCAGCGAAGGCATGGGGCAACTGGTCAGCAAAAGTGACCTGGGATTTGGTAAGCGCTCTTGGAGATACTCTATGCTGGTTAAGAACGGCGTCGTCGAAAAAATGTTTGTTGAGCCTGATCTGCCAGGCGACCCATTCCAGGTTTCTGATGCTGATACTATGCTCACCTACCTGAACCCAGAAGAGACCGAAGAGAAAACCGTTACGCTGTTCGCCCGCCCAGGCTGTGGCCACTGCGTCCGCGCCAAGCAACTGCTGGACGCTAAGGGACTGACTTACGAAGAGATCCAACTGGGTCGCGACGTTAACCACCGTGGCCTTAAAGCGGTCACCGGTCGTCAAACGGTTCCTCAGATCTATATTGATGGCCAACACATCGGTGGTGCCGATGAGCTGGAAGCTCACTTTGGCTAATGGCTAAACCAGGCGTTTAATTTCCACTCCATAGTGGATAGAATCGGCGGATGATTTTATATATCCGCCGATTTTTTCGTTTCCCAGCCCTGCTGCCCCTTCTTGCCGTGATCACATTGAGCGGCTGCGGCGGGAAAGGTTTTAATGTCAAAAACATTGCCAAAAGTGATGTTGATATGGTGGCCGATACCCACGTAGCAGAGCTTAACGCCCACTGTCGGAAACTGATGATTAAGCTCTACAAGCGCAATCCGAAAGAGCTAGCGAAGATCCACGGCACAACACTTGAGTCACGTCTGCAGCAACTGACTAGCGACCGCACTGAATTCTCTTTCCCTGAGCTCAATCATCTGCAGGGTAACAACGCCCTGAGGTTGGCATTCGATGAGGATTTCACGGGAGATCGGGTGTTTGCACTGATGGTGGGGCTGCGCAGTATGCTACACGCCTCATACAATCAAAAAATTGAATTTTTCCTGTTGGATGATCTCGACCAGCAAAAGCTCTACAACAGTGCCCGCAATCTGGAGATCATCGCTTGGCGACTCAACAATCATCGCTCAGCCGATGGTTCTTTGTACCTACTTAGCAACGGCTACCAACAGGGTATTGCCAACCTGAGCTTTGAACGACTTTTTGGAAAGATGATCAGCCTCCAAGATATGATGTCAAAAATCGTTTCCGGAAAGACCGACCGCGCCGTAAATACGGTAATTCACGGCGTTGCCTCAACCACCTTGCTACCTATCGGAATTTAGCCCAGCCAACCGTTAACCCTGGTTGATCTGAATACGGTCAATCTTATGGTTTTCATTGAGGTGTAGAGTAGCATCCGCTTTTTCCGGCATCCGCTCCAACATCTCACGGGTTAATCGTTCGTAGTGCATGATGAAATGCCGAATCTCTGACTCTCCCATGATCCGCAGCGGCTCACCGCTATTGCTATCGGAGTGATCGATTCGTTCAGCGAGTTTCTTCTCCTGCAAGGTACGCCACTCAAATACACTCTCCATACTGGGGACTTTTAGCATCAACAGCAGGTCCATCATATTGAACAGCCGGCTGTAATTACCTTTTAGCTCTTCATTAACGTATTCTCGCCAGCGACCGTCAGGATCTTCCTGCTCTTCCAAGGTATTGATTGGCTGCTGCAGGCTCTCATCTGATTGTGGCTGAGCTCCCAGGCACCAGCCATCCAAAATGACGATATCAGCGGTGCCGATCCACTCCTGCCATACCGACTCTGGACAACGGTCATCGATCGACTTGTCAAAAACCGGAATCTTGGTGATTTTATCCGGCCGGGCTGAACGCAGTTCATGCAGAAGGTTTAACCCTAGCTCTACATCATGGGTACCGGGCACCCCACGGGTAACAAACAGAGGATGCACCTGTTCCGCCATTTTTAAGCGGTCGGCACGGGTTTTATAGATATCATCCAAAGAGAATCCAACCACCCGCTGACCAAACCCCTCAGCCAACGTCACTTCCAGCAGGGTGAACAAGGTGGATTTCCCGGCCCCTTGTGCACCATTAATTCCGATGATCAAAGGCCCCCGCTTCTGCTGTTTTTTCTCGTAGATCCAGGCACCCAGCGGCACGTATATCGCTTCCAGCATTTCCACCAGACCGATATCGATCTTGAGAGATTTAAGTGTCGAAGAAAACTCCGCTTCTACCCGTTCGGTGGCTTCACGGCGTTGCTTAGACGTCAAGCAAAGATGCTCTCTTGGCCAGGAGGTAAGAATACTCATGAATTATTCCGTGCTTGCTAGTGAGTCAGTTTTTCCCGGAATGGTACGCAACCAGTCTACCACCACCTGTATCTGCTCAGGCACCATCAATGAGGGCGCATGACAAACTCCAGGCCAGCGACTGACTTGCAGATCGGGGTTCTGTTCCGCCATGGCTGTCACCGTATCTGCAGTCAAAACATCAGAATCCTGCCCCCATATCAGCATCTGTGGGCAGTTCACCATCTGCCAAAGCGGCCATAAATCGATATCCTGGTCAGCAGCCGCACGGAAAAAGTCACCAATCGCAGGATCGTAATGAAGCGCAAACCCCTGGTCCTGTTGGCTGCGGCTGCCGTGCACCGCCAACCGATGCCACTGCTCATCACTAATACCAGCGTAGGCGGGGTAGATAGTGCGGTAGTAATCCTCCACCTCCTGATGGCTCCAGAACATGGGCGCTTTTCCAACGTACTCACCGATCCGTTTGAGAGCCCCCTGGCTGACAAAGGGACCAATATCGTTGAGGATCAGTGACCGGATTGGGCTATTGGGCATCGCAGCCAGGCACAAACCAATAATCCCGCCCATGGAGGTGCCCAACCAGTCCACCTTTTCGACGCCGATACGGGCAATTAAGGCAGTCATATCATTCAAGTACTGAGTGATCTCGTAGGGAGCGCCATCCGGCAGCCAGTCACTTTCACCACGGCCAACGATATCCGGGCAAATCACCCGATAGTTGCGTGCCAGAGTGTGGGCTATATCGTCAAAATCACGGCTATTGCGAGCAAGACCATGGACGCAAATCAATACACGCTGGTTCTCAACGGAGCCCCACTCACGATAGACAACCCGGTGGAATCCCTTGGGGTTTAAAGCCATAAAGCTTTCAGTACGCATCTCAATTCCCTAATTCGGTCGATTCTTGACGGTAAATAAGACCTGCTGTTGAGGCCAATGTAACCTCCGCCAAGCGGTTCGTAAAGAAGTGTAAATCTAAAGCGACGGTCAGGATTTAGTTGAATTTATTGGGTAATATTCAGTCTACATCGGCGTATGCTAAGGTAGTGTAATCTTCTTCAACCCTAGGTGATTAACTCAAATTTTATGACCACCCCGGCTTCGCTCACCCGCACATTACTAACTTTACTTGTCGCCATCACCATATTGGCAGCGGCGGTATTCGCCTTTTACGGGCTCTACACAAGCCGCCCTCAGGCTGCAGATCGTAAAATTACTGAAAAGATCTGGAAAGTCACCTCAATACCAGCGCAATTTCAGAATTTGTCACCCAACCTAACTCTATACGGTCGGCTGGAATCCCCCCGCAGTAGCGAATTAACTGCCGCCATCACTGCCTTTGTCGAAAGCCGCATGGTTGATGAAGGGTTTCGAGTTAAAAAGGGTGACCCGCTGCTTAAATTGGATCCCAGAGATGCAAAACTTCTGGTGATGCAGCGCGAAGCAGAATTGGAGGATATCGAAGCACAACTTCAGGCTGAAATAACCCGCTACCAGTCAGACCTGAAAGCGCTGGCCATCGAGAAGGAACTACTCAAAATAGCCGCGCGTTCGGTAGAACGGTTTAAAGAACTCAAAGGCCGAAACGTCGGCACCGATACCCAGGTCGATGATGCACGACGCAGCTACCAGCAACAGGCGTTGAACATCAATACTCGTCAGATGAACATCAACGATCACGGCAACCGGCTGGCCCAACTTGAAGCCAAACGTGATCGCCTTCAAGCACAGCTTCAAACCGCACTACTGGATCTGGAACGAACCACCATCATCGCCCCTTTTGACGGACGCATCGCCGAAGTGTCAGTTGCCCCAGGCGACCGGGTTCGAAGCGGCGATCCCCTGGTACGTATTTACAATACCGAGTCGATGGAAGTAAGAGCACAGATTCCGTCACGTTTTCTCGCCGATATTCGCCAAGCCCTCAATCAGGGAGAAAGCCTTACGGCAACCGCTGATCTGGATGGCCAACAGATAGATATGCAACTTGACCGGCTGTCGGCAGAGGTAGGCAGCGGCCGCGCCGGTATAGATGCGCTTTTGCAAATAACGTCGGTTAGCCGGCAACTTGAACTGGGGCGTGCTGTAGAGATTGATCTGCAACTACCACGACAAGGCAATCTGCTAGTACTACCACCACAATCCCTGTACGGCACGGATCGAATCTATATCGTCAAAGAGGGCCGCCTTCAAGGCCAACTGGTGCAGCGAAGGGGTGAGATCACCGTGGCTGGACGCCCCCATATTCTGATCGCCAGCGATGCAGTGAAGGATGGAGATCAAATCGTCACCACTCAGCTACCCAACGCCATCACCGGCCTCAAAGTAGACGTCACGGACAGCTGATATGACCCCCTTGATCGGCAACGGCAACAGTTCCAACGGCCAGAATGGCAGCGCCACCATCCGTACCTTCGCTACCCATAAGGTAGCAGCGAACCTGCTAATGGCGCTGATGATTCTGGCGGGGCTATGGGGTGTAAAGAAACTCAACACCCAGTTTTTCCCTACTTTTGAGCTCGATGTCGTCACCATCCAGGTTATCTGGAGCGGCGCCGCTGCCGAAGATGTCGAACGCAATATCACCATACCTATCGAGCAAGAGCTGAAAGGCATCCACAACGTTGACGAAATTCTCTCTACATCAAAACAGGGAATGTCATCGATCCGCGTCGTGGTCGAGGAAGGGGCCGATGTAGGCAAAGTCGTGGACGAAGTTAAACAGTTCGTTGATGGCATTCGAAATCTTCCCACGGACGCGGAAAAACCGGTAATCCAAGAGGTGATTCGCTACGAGGAGATCGCTCGAGTGGTAGTCACCAGTGACGGCGATCTTGAGGAGATGCGGCCACTGGTACGGGGGTTTGAGCGGGAGTTGCTGGAGCGTGGCATCCGCAAAATCGATATTACCGGTATGCCGGAAAAAGAGATCGCAATTCAGGTTTCCTCTCAAGAACTGCATGACTTGGGGATGAGTCTCAACGACATCTCTAACGTCGTTGCCAAACGCAGCCGCGACCTGCCCGCTGGCACCGCCGGTCGCAGTGACGGTTCACGGCAGATTCGCAGTCTCAGCCAGGAACGGGATGTTAAAGGCTTTGAACAACTCCCACTGATCACTCAGGAAGACGGCCGCCTGGTGCGCCTGGGGGATATCGCTCAGATCGAGGAGCGCGCCCAGGACAACCAGACCTACTTAGAACACCAAGACCGCCCCGCTATCCAACTGGCACTTAAGCGTTCGGAAAGTGATGACACTCTGCAGGCCGCCGAGATTCTGGACGAATGGCTGCAAGAAGTCCGTCCCGCCCTGCCCCAAGGGGTCGAACTGACCATCTACAACGAGCGCTGGCGTTTTCTCGAAGACCGCATCAACCTGCTGTTGCGAAACGGTCTGGGCGGTCTGATTCTGGTCATAGCCATGCTGTTCCTATTCCTCAACGTCAAAGTGGCTTTCTGGGTGACAGTCGGCATTCCCATCTCGTTTCTAGCCACACTGGCAATCATGCAGGTCATCGGCAGCAGCATCAATATGATCAGCCTGTTTGGAATGATTATGGCGCTGGGCATTATCGTCGACGATGCCATAGTGGTGGGTGAGGACGCCCTGACCCACTTCCAACAGGGAGAACCGGGCTCCCAGGCTTCCATTGGCGGTGCCAACCGGATGCTGGCGCCGGTGCTAGCGTCATCGCTGACCACCATCTCAGCGTTTATTCCTTTGACCATTATCGGCGGCTACATCGGCAGTATTCTGATCGATATTCCCACCGTCGTTATTTGCGTGATTATCGCCTCACTGGTGGAATGTTTTCTGATTTTGCCCGGCCATCTGCACCACAGCCTGAAACGTCACGATCGCGTCGAACCCGGTCGTCTGCGCGCCAAACTAGACAATGGCTTCAACCATTTTCGCGACCACCAGTTTCGTCGCCTCGTTACAGCCGCGGTTAAGCTGCGCTGGATCACCTTCGCCTGCGCTATCGCCGCGCTCATTCTCGCCATCGGTCTGGTGGCTGGCGGACGGGTTAAATTCACCTTCTTCCCGGTGGTAGACGGCGATGAATTTACCGCCAGTGTCCAGTTCTCTGCCGGCACCCATCCTGATCGGGTGAATAATTTCCTTGATCATCTGGAACTAACCCTCGAACAGACCGAAGCCGAGTTGGGCGGCGATCTGGTTGACGCTGTAATCCAATACCAGCGCCGGGCACTGTTTACTCAGGACAGCGCCATCAGCTCCAGCGGTGATGAATATGGCTCTCTCTATGTTCAGCTGATCAACAGCGAACGGCGTACTGTTCCCAATGAAAAATTCCTGAAGCAATGGCGCGAAAAGGTGATTCAAGCGGCGGGGGTTGAACGACTTAACATATCCCAACGGACCGGTGGGCCACCCGGGAAACCGATCGAGGTGAAACTCAGTGGCGGCGATGTAGCTACCCTGAAACAAGCTTCGCTGCAACTGCAGGAGGCGTTGAAAGGATACAGTGGGGTCAGCAATCCCGATGACGATCTGCCCTTCGGTAAAGAGCAGTGGATCTACCAACTGACCAACACCGGAAAAGTTATCGGTTTAGATCTGGAAACCGTCGGTCGACGACTTCGCGCGGCATTAGATGGAGACCTGGTACAGATCTTCCACGAAAATGACGACGAAATAGAGGTCCGGGTGACGCTACCGGATTCAGAGCGGGACCGACTCAGCACGTTGGAAAAGCTGCCCGTATTATTGCCCAATGGCGAATCTACACCGCTTTCCAACGTGGTCAAGTTCGAAGCCCGAAAAGGCCTGGATACCCTTAAGCGCGTCGATGGCGAGCTGGCGTTAATGGTGACCGCCGATGTAAATGACAAGGTTGCCAATGCCAACGAAATTATCGATTCATTAAAGGCGGGCGCTCTGGCAGATCTCTCCGCTCGCTACGGAATCCGATACAGCTTTGAGGGTAAAAATGCCGACGAGCGAGACACCCTGGAAGATATGAAAACAGGCGGCCTAATGGCCTTGATCCTTATCTACATCATCTTGGCCTGGGTTTTCTCTTCCTACCTGTGGCCACTCACTGTAATGGCGGCGATCCCCCTGGGGCTGACGGGCGCTATCGTGGGCCATCTGGTGATGGGTAAAGCGCTGACCATTCTTTCTCTGTTCGGGCTATTTGGCCTGTCCGGGATTGTGATCAACGACTCCATCGTTCTGATCACTTTCTATCGAAAGCTACGGGACATGGGTATGGAAGTGGAACAAGCCATCGTCGAAGCCGCCTGTCAGCGTCTGCGGGCGGTTTTACTAACCTCATTGACCACCATCGCTGGATTGAGCCCGATCCTGTTTGAAACATCTCTGCAAGCCCAGTTCCTGATTCCCATGGCTACCTCTATCGTGTTCGGACTAGCCTTCGGCACCGTACTGATCCTGCTGCTTGTGCCCTCGCTACTGCTGATGCTGGAAAACCTAAAGCGAATGCTGGGTGTCGGTGAATTTAAAAGTGAACGGGAGCAAATTCTGGCAGCAGCTGAAGCGGAAACCACACCACCGGTGAAATAGCTTTTTAGTTGCTTTCAAACAGATTCAACTGGCGAAAATCCTGATCAAATTGCAGATCTTTTAGGCGAACACCAACACCGAGCAGGCGCACCGGCCTTGAGGCCCGTTCAAACCCCTGCTGCAGGAGTTTGCGATAGATCGGCTCGTCTACAGTTAGGGTCTGGTGCTCAACGGTCGTTTGCACAAAATCATCAAACTTTACTTTTACCACAGCACCAATCACTGCATAGCTTTCATCTAATCGCCTCAGACGTTCTTCAAGCTTCACCAGCAGGGCTGGCAATTGCTGGTAACAGGACTGCAGGGTCGGTAGATCGTTGCTATAGGTTTGCTCCACACTCAGTGACTTACGCCGCCGGCCGGTCACCACCGGACGGTCGTCGATTCCATTGCTGAGTTGAAAAAGACGCTGGCCAAATCGACCTAACAGCTTTACCAATTCCAACTCGCCGAACGATCGCAGATCAGAACAGTTTTCGATCCCATGCTTTTGCAGCTTTTCAAGGGTCGCCGGCCCAACCCCGTGTAAGCGAGAAACCGGAAGCTGCTCGACAAAAGACTCTACCTGTTCAGGCAAAACCACAAAAAGCCCGTCGGGTTTGTTCCAATCGCTGGCGATTTTGGCCAAAAATTTATTGGGGGCTACCCCCGCAGAGATGGTAATCCCTACCGATTCCACAACCTGTTGCCGAATCTGCTCCGCAATCAAGGTTGCGCTACCTCGACAAGCCGTAGCCTTGGATACATCGAGGTAAGCCTCGTCCAACGACAGCGGTTCGATCAGATCGGTATATTGCTGAAAAACTTCGTGCACCTGAGCCGACGCCTGCCGGTACTTTTCCATACTACCGGGAATAATGGTCAGATTAGGACAGAGCTTCAACGCCTGCGCCGATGGCATCGCAGAACGGATACCATAATTTCGCGCGGGATAATTGCAGGTAGATATCACCCCCCGACGACCGGGATCTCCGCCAACAGCGAGAGGCACCTGACGAAGCTGAGGATTGTCACGCATCTCTACTGCTGCAAAGAAGCAGTCGCAATCACAATGGATGATTTTTCGTTGCATGAGGACCTATTGTTATATCCGCTTACTTACAAGCAGACATTCATGGTAATTTGCAGTTAGTATGCAGTTTGGACTACACATCAGACACTACATTTTATTTCTGGCCCGGATGACAGCGCCAGTGGCGAAGGACAGCACTACTGATATCCTCTATGGCAAAAACAGTTCTCGGAATATCTGCCTTCTATCATGATAGCGCTGCTACCATTTGCCGTGATGGAAAGATCATCGCAGCCGCTCAAGAAGAACGTTTCAGCCGTAAAAAACATGACCCCGACTTTCCGGCACAAGCCATCTCATTCTGCCTGAAACAGGCGGGTGTCAATTTAACAGATCTTGACGCTGTCGTATTCTACGACAAACCCTTTCTCACTTTTGATCGGATTCTGGAAACTTACTTCAGTTTTGCCCCACGTGGTCTCCGCAGTTTCTTAACCTCCATGCCAATCTGGTTAAAAGACAAACTGGCATTGAAGTCGATTTTGCGCAAACAGCTGACTACAATCGGCAACTGCAAGCCTAAACAATTGCCGAAGCTGCTATTTACCGACCATCACCAATCCCATGCCGCCTCTGCTTTCTTTGCCAGCCCCTTTGACTCAGCAGTAGTGCTCTGTCTGGATGGCGTAGGTGAATGGGCAACCACCAGCGCTTGGATTGGTAAAGGTGACTCATTGGAACCCCTTTGGCAGATTCGCTTCCCCCACTCCATCGGTCTACTCTACTCTGCGTTCACCTATTTCTGCGGATTCAAAGTAAATTCCGGTGAATATAAACTGATGGGGTTGGCGCCCTATGGCAGTCCGCGCTACCGACAGAAGATTCTGGACCATCTGATCGATATAAAAGAAGACGGCAGTTTTCAAATCAACCTTGAGTACTTCGATTACTGCGTTGGGCAGCGGATGACCAATGATGCTTTTGCGGTACTATTCGACGGCCCTCCCAGAAACCCAGACACAAAAATCAACCAGCGAGAGGCTGACCTCGCGGCCTCCATTCAGTCAGTCACAGAAGAAGTAGTACTGCGTCTGGCAAAAACCTTACAGAAAGAAACTGGAGTAAAACAGCTCTGCTTGGCCGGAGGTGTCGCGCTGAATTGCACCGCTAACGGAAGATTGGCTCGTTCAGCTATCTTTGATGACATCTGGATACAACCTGCCGCCGGGGATGCTGGCGGATCTATCGGTGCAGCACTTGCAGCAACACATATTTACTTCGACCAACCCCGGCAAATACAGCCATCGGACCTTATGCAAGGCGCCTACCTGGGACCGGAATATAATCAGGGTCTAGTAAAAGAATCCCTCGATCATTTTAGTGCAAACTTTGTAGAATTAAGTGACAAAGATCTCTATTCAAAAACTGCATCACTTTTAGCCGAGGGTCAGGTTGTCGGTTGGTTTCAAGGCCGTATGGAATTCGGACCACGGGCCTTAGGTAATCGCTCGATCCTAGCGGATCCCAGAAACTCTGAGATGCAATCTAGGTTAAATCTCAAAATCAAGTATCGGGAATCTTTTCGCCCCTTCGCGCCGGCAGTTCTCGCTGAAAAAGCTGATGAATATTTTGAAATGAACTACCCCAGCCCTTATATGCTATTGACGGAGACAATCCAAGAACCCCTTCGAATCAAAGATAGTCTGCAGCAGATGGAAGAATTAAGGGGTCTCGATAAGCTAGCTGTATCTCGGTCAATTCTTCCAGCCATCACTCATATCGACATGTCTGGTAGAGTCCAGACTGTTCACCCTGAAACTAATCCTAAGTTTCACCGTCTGATCAGTGAATTTGAGAAACAGAGCGAATGCGCAGTGCTGATAAACACTTCTTTTAATGTGCGAGGAGAGCCTATCGTTTGCACACCAGAAGATGCCTATCGGTGCTTTATGAATACTGAAATGGATTACCTGGTAATTAACAACTACCTGCTTGCCAAAGAGCAGCAGCCTACGTGGAATAAAAACTTGGACTTTGCACCGGATTGATAATGAATAATCCCAGCCTGAAACAGCTAAAACTATTTGGGTTATTACTCAGTGGCGTGCTGCTATTTTGGATCTCATTCGCTCTTTATCAGTGGCAAATTTTTAACCTGTATGCCATAACCGCTTATCTTCTCGCTCTCTTACCTGGAGCTATTGCGTTGTGGGCGCCAAAGAGGCTCTCGGGCTTCTTTCAGCGCTGGACCGGGGTTGCTCATGGCATAAACCGAATACTGATAAAATCGATGCTGGTCATCATTTTCTATCTGGTAATCAGTCCAATTGGCGTACTAAAGCGATTTCTTGGATCTGATGAGATTCGGAACACCCTAGTGAAAGAACGTATTGGTTCCGGCTATCGTATTAAATGCCCGCCTTCTTCTGCCCGGGATATGGAGGAACCTTATTAGTGTTGGAATTTTTGATCGATCTATGGCGATTTGCCCGTAAGCATAAAAAATTCTGGGTTATCCCCATCGTACTGATACTAATGTTGGTCGGCGGTCTTATCCTGTTTACCGAAAGCTCTGTTATCAGCCCCTTCATCTATACACTGTTCTGATGGAACAACCATGGATATAAAATCTAAGAATCGCTCCCGCCTATACGCCACCATTATCTTCCTGTTAACCACCGTAATCTGCTTAGCCATTGCAGAATGGTTTCTACGAAGTTACCAGTCTAAGCTCACCCAGGATGACGAGATAACCCCAGGCCTACTTCAATACCACAGTCAATTCGGATGGGTGCTGGCGAAAAACTGGCAGGGTAATCATAAACATCACGATTTTGAAGTTAACTACAACACCGACTCGCAGGGCTATCGTATAAGTGATTCGAGAGATAAGAATGGATCAAAGAATGTTGAAAAAACCGTCGCATTTATAGGGGACAGTTTTACCTTCGGGCTAGGTGTAAACGATGATCAAACGTTTACGGCCCTACTCAATCAGAAAGACCCGACAACCAAATATCTGAACCTTGGGATACCAGGATACAGTACCGACCAGCAGTACCTGCTGATGAAGTATCGCCACTCCCGCATACGAGCTAACCACTACATACTGGTTTTCTATTTAGGAAATGACTTTCTAGACAATGCTCTCGGGTATCCACTTCAGACAGAATACGCCAAGCCTTACTTCACCATTGGCACAGGTGGACAGTTAGTTCAAAATAATTATCCCGTTCCTAAACAGCCTAAACCAGACTCAGAATGGAACAAATCAGTTGCTTCGATTGCTTTTGGCGACGAACTTCTTCCACAACAATCCTCCCTTCAATCGATTAAGGAACACAGCGCACTACTGTCACGCTTGGCTCCAAAGAAGAACCAGTTAACTGTAGAACAAACTTATCCTCTATTGGCTAAGCGGCTGCAGCAGCAATCTGGTTTGGCCAAAGCGATTCTTAGTCAGATAGGACAATTTGCAGACAGCCGAGATTTTAAGATCTCAATTGCATTATTACCAGGGAAATCTTATGCGGAATCACCAACTTCAGTCTCTGGTCTCTTTCAGTCTTATGTAGCATCAGAAATTAAAGCGATATCTAAAAGCCTGAACCTGGAGGTTCTGGATTTAGCTAGTAAGCTCGCAGCGGCTTATAACAATAAGGATCAAAATCTTTATCTGTTTCATCCAAATGAGGGCCACCTAACAGAAGAGGGGCATCTGATTGTCGCAGATATCATTCAAGAGCAAATTTAAACAAGTGTAAGAAAAGCTGACAAAAGCAATAAACTTTTGAGCGACGAAGGTCCACAGCCCCACTATTAGCTTCTCAGATTGAAGTATTAGTATAAATTCCCATAAAAAAAGCCCCCATTTAGGAGGCTTTCGAATACTTTCTATAAGATCAGGCGGATAAACTCGCTTTTCTACGACGTACCCAACCCAGACCGAGCAAGCTAGCCAACAGTAATGAATAGGTAGCTGGCTCAGGAATAGAGGGTGGTGGTGGAGTTTTAGATCCCAAGTCTGCTACAGCTTCAATGATGTCGTTAGCACAAGTCATTGCCCAACGAAGAGCGATCTGATCAGCAGAAGCGAGAATGGTACCGGTTACATCGAAATAGAAACTGATCCAATCTTGAGAGCCGTTGACGCGGAACTGATTGTAGCTGTCGTCATTACCGGCGTCATCCCACCCGGAACCACCAGCAGCTATAAATTGACCACCACGCCCGTAAGACGAAGACGAGTGCCAATTTTCAGGAGTATAGAATGCATTCTGGTAAGCTGTAGCATCGTTCATTGTCGCACTTTGCAGTTCCCGGAGTTGCATTCCGCTAGTAGCGAGGAGGTTTTCACTACCATTTGAACGAGCACCATTCAAATCAAAAGCATACTTCCAGCGGGTTTGGCTACCGTCATCAGCGGAACCGAACCAGTTCGGATGGTTATAACCACCGATCGGGTTGTAACTACCACCAGCACCAGCATCTGTTAGAAACAGGTCGCCGTATTTATAGCCAGTACCGTTTGAGTTATATGAACTGCTGTAACCCGCCCGACCAGCAAACGCAGTATCAATTTTCACTTCAAGGAACGTATTACCACCGGAACTGCTGCGGGTGACGTGCATTTCCGAAATATCGTATTTGGAGGAGCTTCCCCATACGTCATTGGTACTGTTATCTGTCCCAGGACTACCATTGATATCATTGCTAAAACCAGCACCGTAGTAACGATCTGTTATGGAATCAGTCGCATCCATGGCTTGAACTGAAGCACTACCGATCAGCGCCACCGCCGCAACCAGTTTTATACCTTGTTTAACCCGATTCATAGCCATCTATCCGTAACCTTTTTGCAAATAGTCTGATGTGTTAATCAATCAAACGCATGTACTTGGATTCTAATAAGCAAAATACAGACCAAATATAAAATAACCTTATTTTACATTGACTTAAAAAAACAACAGAACCCATAAAAAAATGCACTGTAAACTATTTCGACACTTATACAAACACGCTTTTGAATTACAACTAAGGGCATTATAAAGAAGTAGAGATTAGATAAAAATCCTATTCTTGTAGCCTGACTAGAGGGAGATTGTTATTCTCTCCAAAGAGCATCCCCTTACTACATTATCTTCCTATAATTTCAACGGCGTGAGTTAAACGTGAAAAAAAATATAAAGCTCCCTAGCCTGCTTCATTCAATAAGACCAATCACATTTATTCTATCATTTGCTCTAATCGGGGCAGCCCCCTCCGCGTTCTCAAAAACCGACAATGAATACTACGAAAATGCACTAAAGAGCTATCAAAATCAAAAAACTGCTGACGCCATCATATATCTGAAAAACGCTCTAGGAATCAACGAAGGACATCTACCTTCGCGAGTATTAATGGCGAAGGCACTTATCGCTAATGGAGACGGACTTGGAGCAGAATTGCACATTGACTTTGCAAAAGCCCAGGGGGTAGATCTTAATCAGATTATCACTCTATATGGCGAAGCATATCTGCTGCAACACAAGTACAAACAACTGCTGGAAACTTTGCAACCCGGTACACGAAATCGTCATATCGAAGGCCAGATCCACTTCCTCAGAGGCCAAGCATTTCTTAAACTTCAACGACATTCCGATGCAGATATATCTTACATCCAATCGCTAAACCTAGTACCTAACAACGAACAAGCTTGGTTAGGACGGGCACAAATAGCAATCCACAACCGTAATTTAAAGCTGGCGGAGAGGCATTTGGACAAAGCCTTAGATAGATTTGCCCCTTCTACCAATAGTCTCAACATGAAAGCAACATTGCTCCGAATTAACGGAGATCCCACTCAAGCTATAGAGGTCATCAACCGAGCAATCAGACAGGACCCCAAACATCCTCAAGCCCGACTAACCCGAGCGTTACTGCTAATGGAGCAGAATAAACTTATTGAGGCCGAACCTGATCTTGACGCAATACTAGAAGAAGTTCCTGATGAACCGAAAGCGCAGTTTCTCAAGATCGCTTTAGAATCATCTTTGGGAAGAAAAGTGGATTCTCAAAGCCGCGTCCGTGACATGACCACGCTTTTAAACGCAATTCCTGAGCAAGACAAGATTAACACCCCTTTCTATTACTATCTAACAGGAATAACCAGCTTCAAGCTCGGGAATTATAGAGATGCTACGCGTGCTCTATCCAGTTTTATAAAAGCAAGACCCAATAGTGCCCACGCAATGGAGGTACTTGCAACAATATATATACAAACAGGAGAATTCTTTCAGGCCAAAAATATACTGAGGAAGGCCAACACAGCTTATCCGAACAAACCGAACATTCTTAACCTACTAGGCCTGCTCAATCAGCGACTAAATAATTACGACGAAGCATACTACTTCTTTAACGAAGTGGTCCGCTTGGCTCCTGATTCACCAGTGGGTGTAGCCAACCTAGCCAAAACGAAGCTGCAAGAACAAAAATACGATGAAGGTATCGATCTAATAAAGAAAGCAGAAAAGATTGGCCTACCTGAATTAGAAACAAATCTAATGTTGCTTGATGCTTACACAGAATCAAGCAAGTACGATTTGGCACTCGAAATTTCGTCAAATCTCACTAGCCGCTTCCCTACAAACCCCCATTACTGGCGCTGGCATGGTGTGATCCAAGGTCTACAGCAAACGTTAGAAGAAGCACGAACTAGTTTCCACAAGGCATTAAAAATTGATCCTAATTACACGCCCGCCATTATCCATTTGTCTCGAATGGAAGAAGTAAACGATAACACAGAAGCAGCAATTGAACTGATTCAGCAGTCTCTGAAAAAACAGAAAGGCGACCTTTTGTTACTGCAAGAACTGGGAAACATATACGCTAACAAAAATGACTTTGAAACTTCATTAACTTGGTACCAAAAGGCTTACACCCAACACCCCAATGACAATCTAAGCCTCAACAAACTTGTGGACACCCTTATCGCTCTTAAAAAACACAAGAAGGCGATTGAGATATTGAAAGATTTTGTCAATCGAAATGGTAACGACCCGGCAGCACACCGTCTAATTGGCAATCTCTACGAAGAACTTCACGAAAATGAGGAAGCAATTACCGCTTACCGACTTGCTACAAAATACGCCAAGAACAAGGGTGAAGAACTTCTTAATCTGGCCCAAATGCAAGAAAAAGTGGGGCGTATTACAGATGCCAAATCTTCCTACAACCGGGCCATAGTCTGGGACCCTGAGTATCTACCTGCTTATTTAGGATTAGTAAGGATCGCTATTAACACCGAAGACCAAACCTACGCTCAAAACTTAATATCTCAAATTGAAGAACTAACACCTTCATCGGGCCTATCTGGAACCCTATACGGAGACATGTACTTTAATTTATCCCAGTATGAATTAGCCGAGCATCACTATAAGAAATCACTCGAAATACGTCCAACCGATGAAAACACCTTTAAGCTATATAAGCTCTACAAGAGGCAAAATCGCCATGCTGAATCCCAGCAGCTTATTGAAGCTTGGCTTAAAAAATCCCCAGATAATCTGCTGGCTCAAATCTTTCTCGCTGACAGCATTAAAAACCAAGGTCAGTTACGAATAGCCTCGAAACATTACGACTCTTTAATTGAAAAGTATGGCAACATGCCAGTATTGCTAAACAATTCTGCAAATATTGCATTTGAGCTTGGAGATGCTAACAAGGCTCTTCAATACGCAGAAAAAGCCAATGAAATAGCTCCCAATAACGTTGTCTTAATGGACACACTAGCATGGATCTATAGTCGTCAAAACAAGCACGACGAGGCTCTAGCTCTGTTTCGACAGGCACTACTGCAAGAATTCGACCAACCGACAGTCAAGTACCATTTAGCAGTGACCCTAGACAAACTGGATCGCCGCACTGAAGCGAAAAGATTGTTAGTAGAGGCAATGGATAGTGACAAGCATTTTCCAGAGAAAGAAACTGTGGAATCATTACTAAAACAATGGATGTCTGAATCCTAAACAGCACTCTATTAAAAATGTATGGTGAATCGCCACCAGTTTGCTAGACGCCTCTTAGCCAGAGAAAATGGCATGAAAAGAGGTGCATATGAGCAACAAACGTTACCCAGAAGAATTCAAAATTGAAGCGGTCAAACAAGTTACCGTAGCAGGTCATAGTGTTGCGATGATTGCTTGAATCTACAGTAGCCTTTTTTAATATCGATTTCTCTTGTTCCAGCCGCTTTACCCGGGCTTCGTAAGCGTCCGGGCATCACACCGTGTCAGATTCAGGCGGTTGCCAGTTATGGGGTAGCAACTCACCGATCGCGCTGGCTTTCTGGGTCG
>JAPHRD010000041.1 GCA_026196225.1 Motiliproteus sp. | reverse complement strand
TGGTCGGGACGGCAGGATTTGAACCTGCGACCACTTGCACCCCATGCAAGTGCGCTACCAGGCTGCGCTACGCCCCGACATAACCGATCTAAAGAAGCAAAGTCCTTTATTACAGCGGCGTGAATCTTACTCTAACTCGAATAGCAGGGCAAACTGAATTTAAACAATTTCCCTAGTTAAGACGTAGCTGCTCCAGCAACTCTTCCAACTCAGAAATGGTCTGTCGAATGAGCTGTTGATACTTTCCGTTTTCGGACTTTGCATCGTCACCCTGCAGCCACTGCCGAGCACCGGCGATGGTAAAACCTTGATCATAGAGAAGGCTGCATAGCTGTCGAACCAACAACACATCCTGACGCTGATAATAGCGTCGATTGCCTCGACGCTTAACCGGTTTTAATTGCTCGAATTCCTGTTCCCAATAGCGAAGCACGTGGGGTTTAACACCACAGAGCTCACCTACTTCGCCTATTGAAAAATATCGTTTTTCGGGTATTACCGGAGGGGGCTGATCACTCTTCTGCGGGGCCTGCATAGGTCTCGACTTTTTCCTTGAGTTTCTGACCTGGTCTAAAGGTCACTACCCGCCGAGCTGAGATTGGAACCTCTTCGCCGGTTTTGGGGTTACGACCAGGCCGCTGACGTTTATCCCTAAGATCGAAATTACCAAAGCCAGATAGCTTTACCTGTTCATTGTCAGCAAGACAGCCGCGGACTTCATCAAAGAAAGTCTCGACCATCTCCTTGGCTTCTCGCTTGTTAAGACCTAAGACATCAAATAGACGCTCGGCCATATCTGCTTTTGTCAATGAACCCATCGTACGCCCCTTTTACTCCACCCCTATTTTTGAGCGGAAGTAATCAGCTTTTAAGGTTAGCCCCTGAGCATTGCACCGCAGCTTGACTGCATATTCGATACAATTGACTCAACGACATCGTTCACTTCTTCATCAGTAAGGGTGCGCGATGGATGCTGCCAGGTCAAGCCTAAGGCCAGACTTTTTTTACCATTATCAATACCTTCGCCCTGATAGACATCGAATAGCGTGGTATTTTTCAGCCATTCGCCACCCTGCTGTTTGACGATATCAAGTAGTGTAGCAACAGGTACGGATTCATCCACTATTAACGCCAAATCCCTTCGAGTTTCAGGGAATTTGGACAGCTCTTCGAAATTCGGCAGCACGCCTGTTTCGATATCAGCCAGTTTTAACTCAAATAGAAAAACAGGACCGCTAACCCCTAATTGCGCAAGTAAGCTGGGATGAAGAGCACCCATAAAACCGATGACGCTACCATTTCGCTCGATTCGGGCACATTGTCCTGGGTGCAGGACATCGTGTTTGGCGGGCTCGAAACGATACTCCGCAGCAGAACCGCCTACAGCCAACAAGGCTTCAATATCGGCCTTTACATCAAAGAAATCAATTGGTTGTTGCTTTTCAGCCCACCCTTCAGGCTGGCGACTACCATAAACCGCACCGGCAATAACCTGATCCTGTATCAGACCACCAGCTTCCGGCAGGAAACGCTGACCTGTTTCAAACAATCTAACACGGCTTTGCTGGCGATTTTGGTTGTATTGCAGTGCTTTAACCAGACCAGGCCACAGCGTGGTCCTCATCACTGCCATATCGGCTGAGATGGGGTTTGACAGAGCTACAGCCTGATGTTGCTTGTCAAACATCTCCTGCAGCTTGGGTTCAACAAAACTGTAGGTAATCGCTTCCTGATATCCGCGATTCACCAGCACCTGGTGCAAGGAGCTCAGCCCAATCGCCGCTTCATCATCAGATTCGATCAGCATCGGCACCGACATGCTAGTCACAGGCAGATTGTTATAACCGTAAACACGGGCCAGCTCTTCCAACAGATCCGCTTCAATGCTGATATCGAAACGGTAACTGGGCACCGCAAAGGTCCAACCCTCATCATCAGATCTCTGCAGCGACAGACCCAGACGAATGAGAATATCGATAACGGTATCATCATCCATATCAAAGCCAAGGCCGCTGTTAATACGTGCACGACGCAAAGAGACTTCACGGTCCACTGGCTTATATTCGTTCTCAACTACCCCAATGGGTCCGGCTTCACCACCTACGATATCCAGCAATAGCTGCGTGGCGCGCTCAATAGCGGTCTCCTGCAGCTGGTAATCCACACCTCGCTCAAAACGGTGGGAAGAATCGGTGTGCAGACCATAACTACGGGCGCGACCTGCAATAGCAATCGGGTCGAAGAATGCGCTTTCCAAGAAGATATCTTTAGTCTCTGCGGTCACCGCCGTGGCTTCACCACCCATAATACCTGCCATGGCAACCGCACGACTGTCATCGGCAATCACCATGGTGTCAGCATTCAGCTCGATGTCCTGTCCATCCAACAAGGTCAACTTCTCGCCCTGCTCGGCCATCCGTGCCTGAACACTACCGTTAAGCGTACTCAAATCAAAAGCATGCATGGGTTGACCTAATTCCAGCAACACGTAGTTTGTAATATCTACTACGGCATCAATGCTGCGAATATCCGCGCGACGCAGACGCTCTTGCATCCACAACGGCGTTGGCTTGGCGACATCTACATTGCGAATCACACGACCGGCATAACGGGAACAGGCTTCACCGGCGTTCAAAGCCACCGGAAAGGTATCATCGATACTCGGTGCTACCGCAGCAATTTCAGGCTCGTTTACTGCCAGACGATTCAACACACCCACATCACGAGCAACACCTTTGATTGATAGGCAATCGCTACGGTTTGGGGTCAGATCGATTTCGATGCTGCTATCGTTGAGCTGAAGGTATTCACGTACACAGGTACCGACAGGCGCATCTTCTGGCAATTCCCAGATACCGTCGTTGCCATCCCCCAGTTTGAGTTCCGCTTGCGCGCAGAGCATACCGAAAGATTCGATCCCACGCAGTTTGGCTTTCTTAATCTTAAACGGTTTGCCATCTGCACCAGGAGGCAATACCGCGCCAATAGTCGCGTAAGGAATCTTGATTCCCGCACGGGCATTAGGTGCACCACAGATGACCTGCACGGGCTCTGCGCCATCGCCCTTAACCATACAAACAGACAGCTTATCTGCATCAGGGTGCTGCTCCCGGGTCAGAATCTCACCCACAACCACACCGCTGAATTCACCGGCAACCGCCTCTACACCGTCAACTTCCAGGCCCGCCATGGTGATCTGTTCAACCAAGTCTGCGGTAGATAACTCTGGGTTAACCCATTCACGCAACCAAGCTTCACTCAGTTTCATCGTAATTCGCTTCTCTTAAATTCGCTTTAAATTTCAGACGTTGGAGCTGTCCATTTACTAGCTGATGGCTCTAATTAAGCAAACTGCTTCAGGAACTTGAGATCGTTCTCAAAGAACATACGCAGATCATTCACGCCATAACGCAGCATAGCCAGTCGCTCTACCCCAAGGCCGAAAGCAAAGCCGGTATATTTTTCAGGATCAACACCGCTGGCGGTCAATACATTTGGATGCACCATGCCGCAACCGCCTACTTCCAACCAGCCCGTTTTGCTGGAGGCCCAAGCGATATCAAACTCCGCCGAAGGTTCGGTAAAAGGGAAGAAAGATGGGCGGAAGCGCACTTCCAGGCTTTCATCTTCGAAGAAAGCACGCAGAAACTGCACGATGGTGCCTTTCAGATCAGCGAAGCTAACATTCTTGTCAATGACTAGCCCCTCGACCTGATGAAACATCGGTGTGTGAGTCAGGTCGGAATCGCAACGATACACCCGACCAGGACAAATGATGTAAATAGGTGGCTCCTGAGATTCCATCGTCCGCACCTGAACGGGCGAAGTATGGGTACGCAGCACATGCTCATCACCGATGTAGAATGTGTCATGCATGGCTCGCGCCGGATGGTGGGGTGGAATATTCAGGGCATCAAAGTTGTGGTAATTATCTTCGATTTCAGGCCCTTGCTCGACCTTATAACCAACAACTGAAAAAATCTTCTCGATACGGTTCAACGTCCGTGTTACTGGGTGCAGACCACCATTTTCCTGGCCGCGACCCGGAAGGGTCACGTCGATTGTTTCTGCAGCCAGTTTGGCGTTCAGCGCTTGGTTTGCGATGGATTCCTTACGCTCATTGATCAGCTGCTGCAATTCCTGCTTGGCCTCGTTGATCAGCGCTCCCGCCTTAGGGCGTTCTTCCGCGGACAACTTACCCAAGCCTTTCAGCAACTGGGTCAGCTCACCCTTCTTACCCAGATACTGGACACGTACCTGATCCAAGGAATTGGCATCTTCTGCCTGTTCTGCGGCCGCTTTGCCCTGGGCCAACAGGAGGTCTAGGTTTTCCATCATGAACTCCAAACTTTGCCGCTTAACCTGTTCCCTGTTCCAGCGGCCAATCTATCTGTATTTCTAGCATGCTGTTCGCATCTCTCCTGAAGACCTTGTCAGGTTGATCCTCAGGACAGATGCGCTACACAAAAAAACAGGGGAAGAGTGTACACACTTCCCCTGTCAGAACCGATGGATGCAGCATAAAAGCGCATCCAATTTACGGCAATCGAACAACCCAGCAGGGTATTAAGCCAGGCTAGCCTTGGCCTTTTCTACGATTGCAGCAAAAGCAGTTTTTTCGTGTACGGCCAGGTCGGCCAGTACCTTACGGTCGATTTCGATAGAGGCTTTTTTAAGGCCTGCAATAAATCGGCTGTAAGACAAACCATTGATGCGAGCTGCTGCGTTGATACGAGCAATCCACAGAGCACGGAACTGACGCTTACGCTGACGACGGTCACGGTAGGCGTACTGACCCGCTTTGATAACGGCTTGTTTGGCTACACGAAATACTCGGCTACGAGCTCCGTAGTAACCTTTAGCTTGCTTAAGAACTTTCTTGTGACGACGACGAGCGACAACACCACGTTTTACGCGAGGCATAATTCTATCCTTCTACTAACAATTCTAAACGCTAATTCCAAGAATTAGGCTTCGCGCAACATGCGCTTGACCAGAGCAACATCAGATGCATGCACTTCGCTAGTGCCGCGCAGGTGACGCTTACGCTTAGTGCTCTTCTTGGTCAAAATATGGCTAGTATGGGATGACTTACGCTTGAAGCCGCTAGCGGTTTTCTTAAAACGCTTTGCAGCACCGCTACAAGTTTTCATTTTTGGCATTTTAAACTACTCCACGCATTCGTTAATTTCTGTATAACGCGTTTAAACGACAAAAGCCTACGCCCTCAAACTACATTTGAGGTACGCAGACTTTAGTGACGCTTCGCGTTACTTCTTCTTTTTGGGAGCAAGAACCATGATCATCTGACGGCCTTCCAACTTCGGAAACTGTTCTACGGTACTCAGCTCTTCCAGATCGATTTCGATCCGTTTCATCAGCTTCATACCCAGATCCTGGTGGGCCATTTCACGACCACGGAACCTCAAGGACACTTTCGCCTTGTCTCCATTTTCAAGGAAACGTACCAGGTTGCGCAGTTTTACCTGATAATCCCCATCTTCAGTCCCTGGACGGAACTTCATTTCTTTGACCTGCGTCTGCTTCTGCTTTTTGCGTTGCTCAGCTTTCTGCTTCTTCAGCTCAAAAACATGTTTGCCGTAGTCCATAATTTTACAGACCACTGGCTCGGCATCCGGCGCAATCAATACAAGATCCAAGGCAGCTTCTTGAGCGGCCTTCAATGCTTCATCGATCGATACAATACCTAATTGATCGCCTTCGGCGCCTACCAAGCGGACCTCGCTAGCATCGATCTCTTCGTTGATCGTTGCTCTCTTTTCGCGGCCCTTCGACATTCCTCTTTTGATGTTTTAACTCTCCGTTACGACCTGACCTTTACGCGCTATGTCATCAGCCAACAGTTTACTGAATGCTTCAACTGTCATGGAACCTAAGTCTTCTCCGGTTCTCAAACGTACGGTCACAGTCTTAGAATCTACTTCCTTATCGCCTACCACCAGCTGATAGGGAACCTTCTGAATCGTGTGCTCGCGAATTTTAAAGCCGATCTTCTCGTTTCTCAAGTCCGCATGCACTCTAAATCCAAGATCTGCGAGAGTTTCTTCAACTTCTCGGCAGAAATCGGCCTGATTATCGGTAATATTGAGAATTACCGCCTGAGTTGGTGCCAACCAGGCTGGCATAGCTCCGGCGTATTCTTCGATCAAAATACCGATAAAACGCTCAAAGGATCCCAAAATAGCACGGTGAAGCATAACCGGCGTTTCCCGTTTACCCTCTTCATTCACGAATTGAGCATCAAGACGGCCTGGCATAGAGAAATCCACCTGAATGGTACCGCACTGCCATACTCGACCCAGACAATCCTTCAAGGAGAATTCAATCTTAGGTCCGTAGAAGGCACCTTCACCGGGTAGCAATTCCCAATCCAGCCCCTTGTTGTCCAGCGCTGCTGCTAACGACTGCTCGGACTTATCCCAAACCTCATCACTACCCACACGTTTTTCAGGGCGGGTGGACAGTTTCAGCATAATGTCGTTAAAGCCAAAATCCTTATAAACGGCATATAGCAGGTCGATAAAGTCAGAAACTTCGTCCTGCATCTGCGCTTCGCTACAGAAAATATGTGCATCATCCTGAACAAAACCACGAACACGCATCAAACCGTGCAGGGTACCTGACGGCTCATTTCGGTGACAGGAACCAAATTCAGCCAAGCGGAGCGGTAGATCGCGATAACTGCGCAGGCCCTGATTGAAGACCTGGACGTGACAAGGGCAGTTCATCGGCTTGACGGCGTAGTCACGACTCTCGGAGTGAGTGGTGAACATCATCTCGCTGAACTTGTCCCAGTGACCGGAACGCTCCCATAAGCTGCGATCCACAACCTGCGGCGTTTTGATCTCTTGATAACCGTTTCGGTTCAGCACTGAACGCATGTACTGCTCAACAGCCTGATAAATAGTCCAGCCGTTTGCGTGCCAGAACACCATACCGGGAGCTTCTTCCTGGGTATGGAACAGATCCAGACGCTTGCCCAGTTTGCGGTGATCGCGCTTTTCAGCCTCTTCCAGGCGATGCAGATACGCCTTGAGCGCCTTCTTGTCACCCCAAGCCGTGCCGTAGATACGCTGCAGCATCTCGTTATTTGAATCACCACGCCAGTAAGCACCCGCTACTTTCATCAGTTTGAAAGCTTTGATGTGACCAGTACTAGGAACGTGGGGGCCACGACATAGATCGATAAAGTCGCCCTGTTTGTAGAAGGAAAGATCCTGCTCGCTGGGAATATCTTCGATAATCTGGACTTTATAGTCCTCACCCAGCTCTTTAAAGAACGCTACCGCTTCGGTGCGAGACATCAGAGAGCGATCAACGGGCAGGTTGGCTTTAGTCAACTGCTTCATCTTGGTTTCAATCGCCTGCAGGTCTTCCGGCGTAAAAGTACGCTCGTAGGCAAAATCGTAGTAGAAACCATCTTCGATAACCGGACCGATGGTGACCTGTGCACCAGGAAACAGTTCCTGAACGGCCATAGCCATCAGGTGAGCACAGGAGTGGCGAATAACTTCCAGTCCCTCTTCATCGCGAGCCGTAATGATGGCTAGCTGAACATCCTCTTCAATCAGATAGCTAGCATCCACTAGCTCGCCATTGACCTTTCCAGCCAGGGCGGCCTTAGCCAATCCTGCGCCGATAGAGGCAGCAACATCATAAACACTCACCGCCTGGTCAAACTGGCGGGTACTCGAATCAGGGAGGGTAATAACAGGCATGATCAATCCTTTCCCAGTGGTGACCCCTACCAAAGGCCACATTAGGAGTTAAATCAGAATTTGAAGGGAACGAGTCGTTGAAAAAGACCGCGCCCGCATAAAGACGGGCAATTTTATCAGTGCTTTGCATCTGCGTACAAGGTACTAAAGGAAGATTTCAATCCAACATTTGGTCGCGAGTGTATCGGATATGCTGTTGCGCCACTTTTCGGGCCTCACCCGCATCCTGATCCATAATCGCCTGATAGATCTGATCGTGCTGCACACCTATTTTCGGCGGATAATTTCCCGACTTTTTCAGCGCCTTGGAAAGCACCCCGTACATAGCGTTGAAATACTTGTTGTAAAGCACCTGACTGATCGACATGACTATAAAATGATGACTGCTTTCAGCGATCAGCATATGAAAGGTGAGATCCGCCTTCGCCTTCTTAAGAGTGGTTTCTCCACTCCCCCGCTCCAGCATCCGCTGGTACTCGGCGGTCAAACGCTGACGCTGATTATCAGTTGCACGCAGCGCGGCGAAATAGGCCGCCTCACCTTCCAGAACTTCACGCATTTCCATGACCTGACATTGCAGATTGTGACTGTTTTGGTCCTGATCCCGCATCGGTAGCTCGAAAAAACCGTCAAACAGATTCTTACAAAAACTGCCACCACCATGATAGGTCTCGATCAACCCATGATTCTGCAGCACCACCACCGCCTCTCGCACCGCTTCTCGAGACACACCCAAGGACCCAGCCAGCTTTCGCTGAGAAGGCAACTTCTCACCTGGGACAATCTCTCCCGCTAAAATCTGCCCCTGCAACCGACGCGCAATACGGTCGGCGATGCGCTCATCACCGGCTGGCAGTTCAAGATCAATCATTAACAACTCTATCCAAATCCAATAGCGATCGGTTAAAAGCCAACCATACTTATCATCACGCTCAGCGGCACTGAGCAGGCCCCACACTTTCGGTCAGACCACTTTGCTTGTTTAGTTTAGCCTTTTTTGTGCGATCAGCTAGGGTTTAACTACCGTTGCTATCCAACAGCCCGGGCCATAACAACAACTATCGACAATTAATTTGAGAGCGCTAATGAGCTTAAACACACCTTCTTCCGGTGGCAGCCGCCATCAAGTCGGCCTGTTCGTCACCTGCCTGGTCGATATTTTCCGTCCCAGCATCGGCTTTGCCACAATTAAGTTATTGGAGCAGGCGGGATGCTACGTTGAAGTCCCTGAAGCCCAGACCTGCTGCGGGCAACCGACATTCAACTCCGGCGACCGAAAATCCACCCAAGATATTGCCAAGAACGTGATCAACGCATTCGACGGTTACCAGTACGTTGTTGGTCCTTCGGGCAGCTGCATCGGCATGCTTCATCATTATCCAGATCTGTTTGAGAGCGATGATCCCTATCATAGCCGCGCCAAAGAGCTGGCATCTCGTGCCTATGAAATTACTTCATTCCTCATCGACGTACTGGAATTTGACAAAATTATCGCCCAATACGAAGGCATCATCACTTATCACGATTCCTGCGCCGGATTACGGGAACTGGGCGTCAAGCAGCAACCCCGCAAACTGCTAGGAAAAGTTAACAATCTACAGATTGATGAGATGGAAGAAGCGGAGACCTGCTGTGGTTTCGGCGGCACTTTCTGTATCAAATACCCAGATATTTCCAATCGTATGGTCTCCAACAAGAACGTCAACGCTGGCGCCACCAATGCTGACACACTGCTAGGCGGCGACCTTGGCTGCCTGCTTAACATGGCCGGAAAACTCAAACGCGAGGGTTCAAAACTGGAGGTTCGTCACGTAGTCGAAGTGCTTGCCAACATGACCTATGAACCAGCCATCGGTGAAGCCAACCTGCAGCCTAATTTTGATCTGGCCAAAGAAGCGTAAGCAGGAGCTCAGTATGCAGATTAACAGCCCCAAGTTTAAAGAAAGTTCCCGTATCGCCTTAGAAGATGCCAATCTCCAGAAGGCGCTAGGCAATCTTCGTGATGGGTTTCCGGTCAAACGGGCCAACGCAGTCGACCGAATGCCCGAGTTTGACAAGCTCCGTGATGAAGGTCGTGATCTCAAAGATCACATCATCGCTAACCTGGATTTCTACCTGGAACAGTTCGAAACCAATGTGACTAAAAATGGCGGCCATGTGCACTGGGCCCGTGATAGTGACGATGCCAATAAGGCGATTCTGGAAATCTGTCGAAAGTCCGGTGCTAAAACCGTCACCAAAGGTAAATCGATGGTCTCTGAGGAGATCAACCTCAACGATTATCTGGAAGAGAATGGTATTCAGCCGGTAGAAACCGACCTGGGGGAATACATCCTGCAACTGCGGAAAGACCACCCCAGCCATATCATCGCGCCTGCTATCCACCTCAATCTGGACGACGTCAGCGACATCTTCCACGAAAAACACGGTCGCCCTCGCACCGATGATCCAGCCGAACTGATGCAGGAAGCACGGGAGATGCTGCGCAAGCAGTTTGTTGCCGCTGATGTAGGCATCACCGGTGCCAACTTCTGCGTCGCCGAAACAGGCAGCACCATCATCGTCACCAACGAAGGCAACGGTGACCTGACCCAAACTCTACCCAAGGTGCACGTAGTGATCACCACCATCGACAAGATCGTTCCCACCCTTGAGGACATGTCGCTATTTCTGCGACTGCTGGCCCGCTCCGCCACCGGTCAGGAATTTACCGTATACAACACCCTATCCACTGGTCCACGCCGTGAAGATGACGTTGACGGCCCCGAGGAATACCACGTAGTTCTTCTCGACAACGGCCGTAGCGAGATGATCGGCACTCAATTTCAGGAGATGCTGCGTTGTATCCGCTGCTCAGCCTGTATGAATCACTGTCCGGTCTATGGTTCTGTCGGTGGTCACGCCTACGGCTGGGTTTACCCCGGCCCCATGGGTTCAGTGCTGACGCCGAAATTGATTGGTATCGATAAAGCAGGCCATCTCCCCAACGCCTCTACTTTCTGCGGCAAATGTGAATCGGTCTGTCCGGTGCGAATACCTCTGCCGAAGATGATGCGACACTGGCGCGAGCGGGAGTTCGAAAAGCACCTCTCTCCTAAAGGATTCCGTTTTGGAATCTGTGCCTGGGCCTTCTTTGCCAAACGGCCAGCGCTTTATCGCTGGCTGGCCAGAGCCAGCAGCCTGACCTTAAAGCTGATAGGCGGGAAAAAGAATCGAATTCGCTCCTTACCATTGAAGAATGGTTGGACGCTGTGGCGGGATTTGCCGGCACCGCAAGGTAGAACCTTTATGGATCAGTGGAAAAAGCAGCAGTCTTCTAAGTAGGGGGTTAACAATATCATGAGTACTTCCCGAGACCAGATTTTCGGAAATATCCGTCTAGGATTGAAACGCGGTCCCTTAGAGGGCGAAGCATTGGAAAAGGTTAAACACCGTTTGGCCTACCATCCAAGCAGTACCACTCCAGCACGGAGCGATCTACCACAGGAACAGCAGGTCGAACTGTTTAAATCTATGGCCACCGAAGCGGCGGCAGAACTGATCGAATTGGACAGCAGCAGCCAACTTCCACAAGCAGTGGCTGGATTTGCCAAAAAGGAAAGTCTGAAACAACTAGTTAGTGCCACCGCGGACGAGCTAATGCAGCTGGATTGGTCGGAAACTGGAGACTGCAAGCTGCTTCATCGGGAGGGAAAACCCGGCGACATAGCCAGCCTCACCGGATCCTTTGCCGGTATCGCAGAAACCGGCACGCTGATGCTGCTGTCAGGACCGCAGTCACCGACCACGCTGAATTTTCTAGCGGATATTCACATGGTGTTACTGCATGAATCCAGCATTGTCGGACCTTACGAAGCGGCCTGGCAGAAATTGCGCGAACAAGGCGATTCTATGCCACGGACCGTCAATATGATTACCGGCCCGTCTCGCAGCGCCGATATCGAACAGAAACTGCAAATGGGCGCGCACGGCCCCAAGCGTTTGGTTATTTTCCTGGCTAAAGACTAATCACCTGAAAGACCAATAATTCGGATTAATAGATACAAAAAAAAACCGCGCTGTTCTGCGCGGCTTTTTCCTGCTTTCCTTTTATGACGTTCGGTTTTAGAAGTTCAGTGAGATATCCCGGTGCACCGACTGACAAGCCGCTATCTGCTCGGCCTGATCGATAGTCAACCGCTCCTGCATACGCAAACCGATAGAGTGCTTGATCGCCTCATTTAACACTGCTAACTCAGGCTCCAGCTCACGCAAAGCGCGACGTCGCCACTCCACTTCGGAAGCAAAGACCTTCTTGGCATCAGCCAACGCCTTCAGTGCTTTCTCCGTCTTATCCTTCTTCAGCGCTTTCGCCGCTTTCGACAGTTTCGACTTGATGCCGCTGGTAGCCTTAACACTGCTGAAACGCTTGGAAACCGCCTTCACCTTTTCGAGAGCCTCTTTCCCCGGCAGCGTGGTGATGACCGATTCCAGCTGAACAAGCTCCGATTCCAAGGCCGCCAAATCTTCTGCTCCTGCAGCCATATCACGCACTTTCACGACGCTTTCGTAGACGCCATCAACGTGACTACGGTAAATCCCCCGAGCCTTCTTCTCTGCCTTGGACAATTCGACGTACTGTTTACGCGCCTGCTCCCATGCATCCGGAATTTGCGCCTCCAGCTGAGCCTTCTGTTGCTTCAGCTGATCGACGCGCTGCTGCAATTGCGCCACCAGAGCATCATCGACGATATCTTCTCGGGTGGCACGAGAGCGATCTCGATCCACCAAGCGGATCTGCTCATCCAGCTTGCGAACATCTCGCTGAATACCCCTGACCTGCTGATGCAGAGGACGATACTCCGGACCATAAGCCAGTAAAGCCTGCTCAGCGGTTTCTATATCAGATACGCGATCGAAGGTCTCGGCCACTTTATCCTGACTGGCTTTCAAGGCTTTCTGCTGTTTCTTAGGCAGATAGCTGATATCCAATCCCTGGAAACGAGTAATGGCGCTATTGATCTGCTCACGATCGGTGACATAACGCTCAAACACATAGTCTTCAAGACAGCTCTGCAGCCTCGGGTTCATGGGCGGCGGTGCCGTTTCCGAGGTGAGATAGGTTCGATTGGGAAGATAGTTGACCAGACTGGGAAAGAAGCCGGTAATGGCCAACGCCAGTAGCTGCAGGCCGATAAAGACCACCGCGCCCTTATAGATATGCAGGGTCTTGACGATCTTAGGCGCCACACCTCGCAAGTAAAACAGTGCAAAGCCAAAGGGCGGCGTCAGGAACGATGTCTGAATATTCAGGCCGATCATCACACCCAACCATACAGCGGTAACATTCGCACCGGGATCAGCCAACAATATTGGCGCTACAATCGGCACAACAACAACCGCAATTTCGATAAAATCGAGGAAGAAACCCAGCAGGAAGATCACCGCCATGACCACGATAAACTGGGTCCAGAAGCCGCCGGGCAAGCCAGTAAGGAACTCTTTTACCAACTCCTCACCGCCAAAACCACGGAACGCCGAGGTCAGCATCGCAGCACCCACCAGAATGATAAACACCATAGAGGTGGTCTTGGCGGTTTCCAGCATCACCTCGTTGAGTGTGTTTTCGATCTTGTAAGCCCGCCAGGCGCTCCAGGTCACCGCGATCATCAACCCGGAAACAGCGATACCGGCCAGCATAATGCCAAAGGCATCCTCATCGGTTTTGATGCTCTTAATGTTGAGATCGTACTGCCCCAAGATCACCATAATGGCTACAGTCGAGCCGATGGCCAGAATGGCGGGATAGTAACTGTTTCGGGTACCCGCAGTAAGCCGATACCCTCCCATAATCATTGCACCAACAGCACCGATGGCTCCCGCCTGATTAACGGTGGCGATGCCCAGAATAATAGAACCGAGCACTACAAAGATCAGAGTTAATGGTGGCACCAAAGCCAGCAGAATGTTTTTCACAAAATAACGGTCATACTTGCCGTCATAAGGAACCGGCGGTGCTGATTCCGGCTTGATCAACGCAGAAACCAATATGTAGAGAACATAGAGTCCTACCAAAACCAAACCGGGGATCAACGCCCCCATAAACATATCACCGGCACTGGCAGAAGTGATATCGAAGGTGGATGGCATGGCGAACTCGCCTGTAGCTGCTTTGTACTCGGCTTTACGGGCAGTACTGGCTTGGTCGGCGGCACTGGATAGCTGGTCAGCAAGAATGATCAGAACGATAGAAGGAGGGATGATCTGCCCCAGGGTTCCCGAGGCACAGATAGTGCCCGTGGCTAGCGACTTCGAGTAGTTGTTGCGAAGCATGGCGGGCAAGGAGATCAAGCCCATAGCGATGACTGTAGCGCCGACAATACCAGTGGTCGCCGCCAACAAGGCACCCACCAACACCACAGAGATTCCCAAGCCACCCGGGACCGGACCAAACAACTGAGCCATGGCCACCAAAAGATCTTCGGCGATCTTTGAACGCTGCAACATGATGCCCATAAAGATAAACAGCGGAATCGCGATCAGCGTATCCCGCTCAACATCCCAATAGAGACTTCGGAAATTAGTTACCCCGGCACTGAGCCACTGGGTAGGCCCGCCATGGGCAAAATACGCATCCGGATCGCCGGCAAATAGCCATCCACAGAGCGCTGCCAAAGCGATGGCCAAAATTGCTGAACCCGGCAACGAGAAGGCAACAGGGAAACCTGACGTCAGCGCAGTCACCATTAACAGCACGAGTATTAGAAGAAAGAGTAATTCCATCAATCGATCCTTTTTCCAGCTGTGCCTTTAGTGACTAAAAGTAACCGCAGGCTTGTCTCGCCCCGGTTCATTACGAAGATCGGCAATATTGCTCAAAAGATAGCTGCAGAACTGCACAATCATGGAAAAAGCAAAGAACACTAAAAACGCGACCATCAGATACTTCACATACATTCCATAGCCACTCTGGGATATTTCAAAACTAAGCAACGGACTATTGATGCTACTGCCTTTGCCCCACATCCCCATGGTCAAAATAATCCAACATAGCGGTAGCCCCAAAGTCAGCAAACCTACGGTGTTCGACCAGGCTTTGGCGCGCTGAGAAAAGTGGGCATAAAGCACATCGACTCGCACATGCCCTTCGATTACTAAGGTGTGAGCGCTGGCAAACAGGAACAGAGCCGCGTACCAGAAACGAACTAGATCGCCCATAAAGGCTTGCTCGTAGGAAAATACAAACCGAAAAATAACAATCTGAAATTCAGCAATCACCACCAAAAACGCCAACCAGGTAAAACCTAACGAACGAGCAAAAAGGGCAATAAGAAAACTCAATCCGATCAGCGGATAATGGACGTACTCCCCTCTGTAACTGGGGCGTCCTAAATTCTGGGTGATCTCATCACCAATCACCGAAGCCAGCAATTCCTCAACCCGAAGCAAAGAGATGGTCATATCCACCAGCCCTACCAGGAAAACCATCCAGAAAGCCGCACGAATCACGTAGGCCGAAAATGCCGACAGGTAGGCCGAATCCTGCCGCAAACCACGCTTAGGGGTCGCAAGCACGTAAGCGGCCACCAGCCCAATTCCGCCAAAATAGGTAAACAGCTGAATCCATCCCTGACTAACTTGACCTGCTTCCAAAGGCTTTTTAAGCGGCTCACCGAGCCATTGCAGATGTGCCAGCAAATCCAGCATACCGGGCCAGCCCTGCCAGAAAATAAGGTAATCGTTAAAGAGAAAAACAACGGTAATGACTACAACGGAGATGGAAAATATACGCACCAGTTTGTCCAGCGGCGCGTTGGGAACCTCTAGATTGGGCAGGGACTCTCGCCCTTCTTGCGGCGTATCTCCCATCGCCTCATGCGTGTTGACTTCAGTCATCATAAACGCCTGTTGTTAGAAAGTTTTTATCAGCATTCACTACAACTAGTAATGAGTATTGTGCCAAGCAAGGAGCTTGGCAATTAAGATTCGGCCATCGCCGTAAGAAAAGAATTTGATTGTTTTAAGCAACAGGAGGAGCCCCAAAAAAGGCTCCTCCTGTTGCTTACTCAGTACAACGACCCGATTACAGATCCAGTACCCGGTTACGCTGTGCGACGTAAGCCTGGTCAGAAATCTTGGCCCAGGCACCCACTTCAGAACGAGCATTAATAAAGCTCTCGTGGATTCTGTTGGCTAGATCACTATGCTGACGGGTTTCTTCGTAGACCTCATCAGCTGCTTCGCCAAAGGCGTCATAGATCTCGTCATTGAATTGGCGCAACTTCACACCCTGCTCGTTAATCAACTTGGCCAGATAAGCACCGTTTTTGGCATTGTACTCCGACATCATGACGTCATTTTCCATGGAGGAGGCCGCTTCGATCATCAGCTGATCAGCCTTAGACAGGCCTTCCCACCACTCTTTGTTAACACCGATGGACAACATGGTGCCTGGCTCATGCATACCTGGGTAATAGTAATACTTGGCCGCTTCATAGAATTTCATAAAGCTGTCATTCCAAGGACCTACCCACTCAGTAGCATCGATAGCACCGGACACCAGATTCTCATAGATCTGGCTACCAGGCAGGGATACTGGAGAAGCACCTAGCTTGGCCATAACATCACCACCAAGGCCAGGGATACGCATTTTCAAGCCTTTGAGATCATCAACAGACTCAATTTCTTTACGGAACCAGCCGCCCATTTGAACGCCAGTATTACCGCACATCAGGCCTTTAACCCCAAAGTTTCCAGCCAGCTCATCCCACAGTTCCTGACCGCCGCCAAAGCGAATCCAGGCATTCATCTCGGTATAGGTCAAACCGAAAGGAACACCGGTAAAGTAGGCAAAACCAGGGTGCTTACCTTTCCAGTAATACTCAGCGCCATGGTAAATCTGAGCATTTCCAGAAGCGACCTCATCGAAGGAGTCAAAGGGCTTAACCCGCTCGCCACCTGCGAAATAGTTCACCTGAATTCTGCCATCACTCATATCACTGAGGCGTTTGGCAAAACGCTGTGCACCGGTACCGAGACCAGGAAAATCACGAGGCCAAGTAGAAACCATATTGATTTCCATTCGTCCTTTGGCGATTGCTGGCGCAGAAAGCGTTGATGCTGCAGCCACACCACCCAGGCCGACCAAGCCGGACTTAAGCAAATCACGTCTTTTCATGAAGTCTTTCTCCTAGAAATTATTTTAATTTTTGAGCGTCGAAGACTTATTTATTTAACCTGTTACTGCGTTGGAATGCATAGAAGCCCCCGATGAACCACCTACAAACATCTACATCTATTACAAACAGTTAACCTATCGCGATAGCTATAAACTTTCTAATTAAAGCCAACGGTCAGGCTCTTTGATTAGCGAACTCATTGAAATCGGCGATCACGGCAATACTAGCCAGTATAGATGAACTTCATTCAACGCAATCCGATCAACCTCATGTTTTTACAGCTTGGACAACGGATAATCTATACGTAGTACTACGCAGATTCTGATTAAAACCAGGTATTTATTCTTTAAACACTCCGAATTTTTGTGCATCGCTGTAAACTAAGCGGCCAACAATCAACAGGCATTCGAACCACCCCGATGAATATTGTTTTACTTGAAGACAGCGATTTTGAAACCAGCAGCCGCGCTACTGTCAGCGGCCGCCGTTGCCAACACATACTTGACGTTCATCGGGTCAAAGCTGGAGACGAATTGCGTGTCGGCCTCATCGGAGGTGATATGGGTACTGCCACCATCGTTCAGTATTCATCCGAACGTATTACCTTAGATGTCATTCTTGATTGCGCGCCGCCGCCACAACTTCCTTTAACTCTGCTGATGGCTCTACCACGCCCGAAGGTGTTGAAACGAATTTTTCAAACCTGCGCCACCATGGGCGTGCGGGAACTGATTCTTATCAACAGCTTTCGAGTGGAAAAAAGCTACTGGCAATCACCTTGGCTTCAGCCGGAAAAGATTCGAGAACACCTGCTGCTGGGATTAGAACAAGGGGTCGACACCCAACTGCCTAAGGTACAACTACAAAAGCGCTTTAAACCCTTTGTAGAAGATGAACTACCATCGATCGCTGACGGCAAGCGCTGCCTTGTGGCTCACCCTTATCATGCATCACCCTGCCCCTCTTCAAACCAAGAAGAGACAGTCTTAGCGATCGGTCCTGAAGGCGGGTTTATCCCCTATGAAGTCGACAAATTGGAGCACCTTGGGTTTACCCCCGTTGAACTTGGTCGACGAATTCTTCGCGTAGAAACCGCACTCCCTGTTTTACTAGCCAAACTTTTCTAGCCAAAACTTAACCGTAATCAAGAATCATTTCCAAAAACCGTTGACTTATTGCGTAAATTTAATAAGAATCCTTCTCATTGCTATTTAGATCAACACCAATGAGGTTTAGACTCTATGTTTTCGCTTAAAGGCATCAAACAGCTTTCTGCCGCCACTCTGCTACCAATGGCCGCTGCCATCGCTCTCCCAGCCCAAGCAGCTGAAGAAGTAAACATCTATTCAGCTCGTCAGGCCTTCCTGATCAAGCCTATGCTGAAAGCATTTACTGAAGAGACCGGCATCAAAGCAAACGTCGTCTTTGCCAAGAAAGGTCTGATCGAACGAATCGAAAACGAAGGTCAAAACACCAACGCCGACCTGTTCCTGACACCTGATATCGGTCCCGTCTACGACATCGTCAACAAGGGCCTGACTCAACCAGTAAAGAGCGAAGTTCTGGTAAAGAACATCCCTACTCAATACCGCGACCCCAATAATGAGTGGTTCGGTCTGACAACCCGCTCTCGTATCATCTACGCCTCCAAAGAGCGCGTGAAAGAGGGCGAAATCAAGTCATACGAAGACCTGGCCGACCCTAAGTGGAAAGGTAAAATCTGCACCCGTAGCGGCAAGCACACTTACAATCTGTCTCTGATCTCCAGCATGATCGCCACCCACGGCGAAGCTGAAGCAGAAAAATGGCTGCAGGGCGTGAAAGCCAACCTGGCTCGCAAGCCACAAGGTAACGACCGTGCTCAGGTTAAAGCGGTTAAAGAAGGTGTTTGTGATATCGCACTGGGTAACTCTTACTACTTCGGTAAAATGATCACCAACGCTAAGAAGCCTGAACAGATCGGCTGGGCTCAGTCCGTTAACCTGATCTTCCCGAACCAAGCGGACCGCGGCGCGCATATGAATATCAGCGGCGTGGTACTGACCAAGCACGCTAAAAACAAGGAAAATGCCGTCAAGTTGATGGAGTTCCTGGCCAGCCCGCTGGCGCAGTACATGTACGCACAGGAGAACTTCGAGTTCCCAGTTCGCCCAGGTACGCCTAAGTCCACCCTGATCAACAAGTACATGGGTGAGTTCAAAGCTGATGACTTGAGCCTGGCAACCGTCGCCGCCAACCGCTCCAAAGCCTCCAAACTGGTTGATAAAGTAGGCTTTGATAACTGATAATACCGCTCGTGCACGACGGCGGCCGCTGTGGCCGCCGTTTTTTGTTCTAGGTAACCTCCTGACGCATGAGTACCCCTTCTCCAACGGTCACTGAAACGCAAGCGCTGAAAACTACCGGCTCTCACCTGCGCTGGCTTTTAAGCACCCTGTTCATCGCCACTCTGGTCGCGTTGCCGGTTATCTCTGTTTTTTATCTGGCGTTTTTTCCCAGCGAGAATATCTGGGCTCATCTAGCCGATACCGTTCTGCCGGTCTATATCTCGACAACTTTGCTTCTGCTGTTTGGCGTTGGAGCCCTTTCCATTGCTATCGGTGTCAGTACAGCTTGGCTGGTCACCATGTGCCGCTTCCCCGGCCAGCGGATCTTTGAATGGGCGCTGCTGCTACCCTTTGCGGTGCCGGCCTATGTAATTGCCTATATCTACACCGACCTGCTGGAATACGCCGGACCGGTGCAGCGAGCACTACGACAAATTTTCGGCTGGCAAAGCTATCAGGATTATTGGTTCCCCGATATTCGCACCACTGGCGGAGCCATACTGATGCTGGCGCTGGTGTTGTATCCCTACGTTTATATGCTGGCCAGGGCATCGTTTCTGGAACATTCCAGCAATATCCAAGCTGCCAGCCGCACCCTGGGCTGCTCGCCCCTGCAAAGCTTTCTTCGGGTATCCCTGCCCATGGCCCGCCCCGGCATTGCGGTCGGTTTATCGCTGGTTTCCATGGAGACCATGAACGATTTCGGAACCGTCGATTATTTCGCTGTGAAAAGTATGAGCGCCGGAATCTACGATACTTGGCTGAATATGAGCAATCTCGGTGGCGCTGCTCAGATTGCCAGCTTGATGCTGGTTTTCGTGGTGATGCTGATCACTCTTGAACGCATCGGTCGTGCCCGTCAGAAACAGTTTAGTGGCAGCGACCGCTTTAAAGATCTGGATCGCTACCAGCTCACCGGCTGGCGCGCCGGCTTTGCCAGCACGGTCTGCCTGATCCCTTTCGCCGCTGGCTTCTTGGTCCCGTTTTGCGTACTCAGCTTGTACGCCTATGAGAATTTTGAGATCTCCTGGACCGAGGAGTTCGTAGGCATTGCCATCAACAGTTTTATGCTTTCAGTAACAGCAGCCTTAGCCGCCTGCATGATCGGATTACTACTGGCCTACAGCAAACGTCTTAGCCCCAGCCGAGGTCTTTTGGGAGCGGTTCGCTTTGCCAATCTAGGTTACGCAATGCCCGGAGCGGTGCTTGCCATTGGCGTCATCATCCCACTGGCTAGCTTCGACAACGGCCTGGATAGTTTGATGCGGGAACATTTCGGGATATCCACCGGCCTGCTTCTCAGCGGGACCGTATTTGCGATTTTTTTCGCCTACGTGGTTCGCTTTTTAGCTGTCCCTTTCGGCTCGATCGAGTCCAGCCTAGCCAAGATCACTCCCACCATGGATATGGCCTCACGCTCCCTGGGCCACAACACCTTGCAAACCCTGTTCAAGGTCCATCTACCTCTCATCCGCAGCGGCATTCTCACTGGAGCCCTGGTTGTCTTTGTGGATTGCATGAAGGAGCTGCCGGCCACTTTAATTCTGCGACCGTTTAATTTCGATACCCTGGCAACTTATGTGTACCAATACGCATCAGACGAGATGCTGGAAGAATCGGCATTGGGAGCGCTACTGATAGTCTTAGTGGGATTGTTGCCGGTAATACTGCTCAGCCGCTCCATCGCGGCCTCACACCAAAAGAAATAGCAGAACGATTAACCTTGAACGCGGAAAGCGATCAGTTTCTCGGTTTCCAGTCGTAGACCGATGGTGTCGCCAATCTGATAATCATGATCAGCCATAAAGGAAGACTCTACTAGACGCCCCGTCGGTAGCCGCAGGGTATAGAGTGTTGAGGTTCCTAGAAACTCCTTCTTCACCACTTGTCCGTCCACGGAATTGCCATTAAAACCAGGGACAATCTCATGGGGTCGAACAAAGACATCAATCTGATCCCCTTCATGGCAGCGAATATCAGGGGTTCTCACCAAGCCGATATCGGTCTCCACCAATTCATTGCTAACCGCATTGCCACGCAGGAAGGTACCTTCGCCGACAAAACTCGCAACCAGAGGGTTAGCGGGGTGATGGTAGATTTCAAACGGGCTCGCCCACTGCTGCAGGCGACCATCAGCAATAACGCCCAGCTTGTCGCTGACGGTAAAGGCTTCATCCTGGTCATGGGTAACCACAATGGCGGAAATCTCTTCCTCCTTGAGAATATCTCTTACCTCAACGGATAGCTGACGTCGCAACTCGGTATCGAGATTCGAGAAAGGCTCATCCATCAACAACAGTCGCGGTTTTGGTGCCAAGGCGCGAGCCAGCGCAACTCGTTGTTGCTGACCACCGGATAATTCATGAGGATAACGATTACCCATACCACCAAGTTTAACCAACTCCAGCAAATGATCGACAACTTGGCTTTTCTCTTTGCGGGAAAGTGATTTCAGCCCGAAAGTAATGTTGTTGCAAACACTAAGATGAGGGAATAGCGCATAGTCTTGAAACACCATGCCGATGTTACGACGCTCGGGAGGAACACCCTCTTTAGGACGAGCGATCAAAGATCCTTCCAAAGAAATTGAGCCGCTGTAGATAGGATTAAAACCAGCAATGGCTCTCAATACGGTCGTCTTGCCACAGCCACTGGGGCCCAACAGACAACTGATCTCGCCCTGCTTAACCTCAAAACTAAGCTCCTCCACAATCACCTGGGATTGATAGCGACACTGTATTTGATCGACGCTTAGCAGAGTTTCCATATTAAAAACGGGCCACCTAAGAAAAACCTCACAACCAAACTGGATAATAAATAGAAATCATTCTTATTACCAATATTTTTCCCGCACAATCAAGAAAATTGTGCCTAAAGTTGTCGAGAATCAAGCGTGAGATTTATTTGCAGGTATCGGACAGCATCAATTTGAAGCGCTGCCAGTCAAAACTGGGGCCAGGATCGGTTTTTCTGCCGGGAGCAATATCGCAATGACCGACGATTCGTTCTTCGGTGAGTTCAGGGTAGGTATTTATTAGCTGACGACAGGTATTCACCAAAACCCGATACTGTTGATCGGTATAAGTGGTGTCGTCGGTGCCTTCCAGCTCTATTCCAACGGAAAAGTCATTGCATTGCTCCCGCCCCTTATAACAGGAGACTCCAGCATGCCAGGCACGCTGGTCGAAACCAACAAACTGGATGATCTCTCCCTGCCGATCGATCAGCAGATGGGAAGAGACCTCCAAATCAGCAATATCCTCAAAATAAGGGTGCACATCTCTATCGAGACAGTTCTGAAACAGATCCTCAATATAGCCTTCACCAAACTGACCGGGAGGCAGGCTAATGTTGTGGATCACCAGCAGGCTGATCTCATCCTGAGGACGTTTATTCTGGTTGGGCGAGGGGCATCGACGAGCTGGTTTAATCCAACCATCCTTTATAGACAACCCCTTTGTGTCTTGCGTTGTGTTATCAATCATCGGCCTAGTATACCGGAGAACTGGAGCCTCTAAAGGAATCTGCTACAATGCACGCCGTCTACACCAGCGAGATTAAGAAATGACCACCACCATTGATCTAAAAACCGATCTTGAACTCAACGTCAAACGCGCTCTGGAAGAGGATATTGGCACAGGCGACATTACCGCTGCGCTAATTCCCGAAGGCCAGATGGCCAGCGCCAAGGTTATTGTCAGAGAGAAGGCCGTGGTCTGCGGTAAGGATTGGGTAAATACCGTATTCAAACTGGTGGATCCGAATGTCAGCGTTCACTGGTACGTGGAAGATGGCAGCATGGTAGAGCCAGACCAAGCGTTATTTCGTCTTGAAGGTCCAGCTCGTTCTTTGTTGACAGGAGAACGTTGCGCCCTGAATTTCCTGCAAACCCTATCGGGAACTGCGACCCGTAGCCGCCGTTATGCAGATATGGTCGAAGGCACCAATGTACGCCTGCTGGATACCCGTAAAACACTTCCAGGTCTGCGCAACGCCCAAAAGTACGCCGTAAAATGTGGTGGTTGCTTTAATCACCGCATCGGACTCTACGATGCCTTTCTTATCAAGGAAAATCACATCGCTGCCTGCGGCTCAATTACCGCTGCGATTCAGCAAGCCCGCGCAAATGAGCCAGCTAAGCCCGTAGAAGTGGAAGTAGAAAACCTGGACGAATTTCAGCAAGCACTGGCTGCAAAAGCCGATATCATCATGCTGGATAACTTCTCCATGGCTGACATGCGCCGCGCCGTCGCAGAGAACAACGGCCAAGCCAAGCTGGAAGCATCTGGCGGGATAACCGATGAAAGCCTACGAAGCTATGCCGAAACTGGCGTGGACTTTATTTCTATCGGTGCGCTCACCAAGGACTGTAAATCGATCGATTTATCCATGCGTTTCGAAAACCTATAAAAAATCCTATAAATTAGAAACAGAAAAGCCCTGAAGAACTAATCTTTCAGGGCTTTCTTTTTAGAGTTTTCCTCACCGCAGCTGTATCAGATCAACGACACTTGGCGTAGCCAATTTCCTTCCAATCCTCGCCACCACTGCGCTGAAGCTTGAGTACATCAACCACCTGAACCTCAACTCCCTGTGCACCTAAAGCCAAAAACTGACCGCAAAGTTCTTTTGCATACGTGTTTGGCTCAACATTTTCCTTAATAACCCCTACCGCCAGATTACTGTAATTCCAAACGTAAGATTTAATTCGAGAGTCCGATTCGACCACTTTATTCATCTCAGCAATTACTTCATCACTGTTGGTGGGTTTATTACTTTCGAAAAACCAGGTTGCTACGACTGCGGCTAGTACCAGGAAAAATATCAGGGCGCTTTTTTTATTCATTGGCTTTTAATTATATATCCAATTCAACGATGCTAATTCAAACGTAAAAGACTATTTATTTCGATTATACGCAAAAAAGGCAGGTTATAACCTGCCTTTTTTCTAAGAACAACTTTCAAGTCAGAAAATTAACACCAACCTTCATTCTCACAGGTACCGCCCTCTGTCCATGTAATGGAACCCTGAGCAGTTGATACGGCCTGCAAAGTATAGGTAGCATTGGTACCAATACCTGTACTAGAAGCAGTAATCAATCCCGCACTGGTAATAGCCACATCAGAAACATACGTACCACCATCCGCCTGGTTTACAGCCTGCGAAACGGTGCCATGTGCGGCAGCAGAAGCAATTGTTCCTTCTTCAGCGAAAGCCACTTCAAAAGCGGTTTTTACTGCTGAAGTAGCAACCACAACCTCAGAGAACTTCGCCTTATTGGTATAGTTTTGATAAGCCGGCAACGCAATGGCAGCCAGAATACCAATGATCGCTACAACGATCATTAATTCAATCAGGGTAAAACCCGTTTGCTTTTTCATACCTATCTCTCCCAAGATAATTCAACTGCCATGTTCATATTATGGCCGAGTAATTAATCATTACTGATCTTTTGCTGGCTGCAAAACTTCATCAACCGTCGTTAAACACCCGATGAACCTTATCGGCGCATCTCCCAATTTGTTGAATTCGAGTATAGACAGCGTTTCATGACAAGTACATAAATGCTATTGTCTACTTAACTACTCATTGATTTACCTCAACGTTTAACAGCTAGGCACTTTGTTTATGAGTGTACAACCAATACAACCGTTAACTGGGTTAGCCAAGCGCTTGGTTAATGACAGCATCCTTTCCTCTGATAACGCCACTCAAGCTTTACTCGAAGCTAATAAGAACGATATTTCCTTTATTAGCTATGCGGTCAGAGAAAAATTAGTTAGTGCTTACAAAGCCGCGACAGCTGCTGCTGATGAGTTTGGCGTCCCTCTTCTAGACTTAGACGAATTTGATATTAGCCAATGCCCGCAGGAGCTGGTGTCTGAAGATCTTGTACGCAAACACCACGCAATCCCTTTAATAAAGCGTGATAACCGCATCTATGTTGCTGTCTCTGATCCCACCAACGTCCACGCCTTAGATGAAATAAAATTTCACACGGGTATTAAAACTGAAGCGGTCGTCGTCGAAGAGGACAAACTCAGTCGAACTATCGAAAAGTTTCTTGATGAACAAGGTGGCTCAGCTTTAGATGGCCTCGATGATGCTGATCTTGAAAACCTAGAACTGGACGATGTTTCTGACCCCAATTCAGGCGCTGACGATGACGCCGATGACGGCGCTAACGAAGCCCCGATTGTTCGTTTCGTCAATAAAATTTTGCTGGATGCCATAAAAGGTGGATCTTCGGATATTCACTTCGAGCCCTACGAAAAAGCCTACCGCATTCGCTTCCGTACCGACGGTATTTTGCATGAGGTCGCCAGACCCCCGGTAAACCTGACCCCTCGCCTTAGCGCACGCCTTAAAGTCATGTCGCAAATGGACATTTCCGAACGCCGTGTTCCTCAAGACGGTCGCATCAAGATGCGGATCTCTAAAAACAAATCAATCGACTTCCGTGTCAACACCCTGCCTACACTCTGGGGCGAAAAGATCGTTTTGCGTATTTTGGATTCTGCCAGCGCAAAAATGGGAATTGATGCACTAGGCTACGAGGATTATCAGAAAAATCTTTACCTAAAAACCCTTGAAGAGCCACAGGGGATGATACTGGTAACCGGCCCTACCGGTAGTGGTAAAACGGTTTCCCTTTATACCGGTCTGAATATTCTCAACACTTCTGAGCGCAACATATCAACGGCCGAGGATCCGGTAGAAATTAATCTAGAGGGCATAAACCAAGTACACGTAAACCCCAAAGTAGGCCTGACGTTTGCGTCCGCTCTACGCTCTTTCCTACGTCAGGATCCCGACGTGGTCATGGTAGGTGAGATTCGAGACCTGGAAACTGCAGAGATCGCCATTAAAGCCGCACAAACCGGCCACATGGTACTTTCCACACTACACACCAATAGCGCCCCTGAAACTTTGACACGTTTACGAAACATGGGCGTACCGGCTTTTAACATCGCCACGTCAGTAACATTAATAATCGCCCAGCGCCTGGGCCGAAGACTCTGTTCTAAATGTAAGCAACCCTTGGATATTCCAAAAGAAACCCTTCTTGAGGAAGGGTTCAGTGAGACTCAGATCGAAGCAGGACTGACCATCTACGGACCAATAGGTTGCAACAGCTGTAACGGCGGATATAAAGGCCGAGTCGGTATCTACGAACTGCTACCGATGACAACAGAAATTGCCGAATTAATTATGTCTAATGGCAATTCATTGGAAATAAGTCAAGCAGCAGCAAAACTCGGCTTCAGCAACCTAAGAAACGCCGGCCTGGTAAAAGTAGCAAACGGACTGACTAGCCTCGAAGAGGTCAACAGGGTCGTAAAAGCCTGATCTGAATCTATTAATTTGAAGCTTTTTTTGCACTACTATTACCCTAATCGTGTAGACCTAGACGGATACATATATGGCTACAAAAGAAGTGAAGATGACCTCATTTGTCTGGGAAGGCAAAGATAAGAGCGGAAACAAGAGCAAAGGAAAAATCGACGCCGAGAACGTCGCTTTTGCTAAGGCGTTGTTACGTAAGCAAGGCATTATTCCCAACAAAGTCAGCAAACAGCGCACAGCATTGTTTAGCTCCGCCGGTAAAAAGATAGCGCCTCTCGATATCGCTCTATTTACCCGCCAATTAGCGACAATGATGAAAGCCGGGGTCCCCATGATTCAGGCTTTTGATATTGTCGCCGGTGGTATCGAAAAAGATCAGATGAAGAAGATGATCTTTGATATTAAGAATGATGTCGCCAGCGGTGGTAATCTGGCATCAGCTCTAGGTAAGCATCCTCGTTATTTCGATGATCTATTTTGCAATCTTGTACAAGCAGGTGAACAATCTGGTGCATTAGAAACGATGCTTGACCGGATCGCCACCTATAAAGAAAAGACCGAAGCCCTTAAGGCCAAGATCAAAAAAGCAATGACATACCCAATGGCGGTAATCGTTGTCGGCATAGTGGTTTCGGCAATTCTTTTGATCAAAGTGGTACCGCAGTTTGAATCTATCTTTAAAGGCTTTGGTGCCGACCTACCCGCCTTTACCCAGTTTGTCATCACCCTTTCAGAATATGCCCAAGCATACTGGTACATTGCCCTTGGCGTGGTCGTAGCGGCTGGATACGGGTTTAAAGAAGCCCTACATCGCTCCGAAGGATTTTCCGACGCAATTGATCGATTCGCTCTGAAAGTTCCAGTCATTGGAGACATTTTAAACAAAGCAGCTATTGCCCGTTTTGCACGAACCTTGGCGACCACCTTTGCCGCTGGTGTTCCTTTAGTTAACGCCTTGGAGTCCGCTGCGGGAGCTTCAGGCAACGTAGTCTATAGAAACGCCATCCATCAGATCCGCAATGGAGTCTCTACTGGTCAATCACTGCGTAACGCAACCCAGATGACGGGAGTTTTTCCTAATATGTCGGTGCAAATGATTGCTATTGGTGAGGAATCCGGCTCATTAGATGAGATGCTAGATAAGGTTGCTACCTTCTACGAAGACGAAGTGGATAATGCTGTTGATAATCTGACTGCGCTGATGGAGCCATTTATCATGGCTATTCTCGGAGTTCTGGTTGGCGGACTGGTTATCGCCATGTACCTTCCCATCTTCAAACTCGGCGAAGTCGTATAGCTTAACTAAGCCAAATTTAAGGCACCAACGTGACCCTTTTTGAACTTATTGCCGGCCACCCCTGGCTGGCAACCATCCTTGCTCTATTACTCGGTTTAATGGTTGGCAGCTTTCTAAATGTAGTCATTTATCGCCTTCCGGAGATGATGAGTAGAGAGTGGAACCTGCAATGTAAAGAGCTTCTAGAAGTAGAATCGAATACACCAGAAGTTGATCTACCAGAGAAATTTAACCTAGCGGTACCAGCCTCAACTTGTCCCAAATGCGGCCACAAAATTCGGGCCTATGAAAACATACCCGTACTAAGCTACCTATTTTTAAAAGGGCGCTGCTCCAGCTGCAAAACCTCCATCTCCATACGTTATCCCCTGGTGGAGCTCGTTACAGGGCTACTTTCAGCATATGTCATCTATTCCATGGGGCTGTCTATCGCATCCGCCAGCATCGTGCTCATGACTTGGGTCTTGATCACTCTGACAATGATCGACTACGACCACCAGCTTTTGCCCGATAACCTGACACTCCCGCTACTTTGGCTAGGATTGATTCTAAATAGCCAGGGCCTGTTTACCGATCTTCAAAGTGCCTTGTGGGGCGCCGTGTTTGGTTACCTATCCCTGTGGTCAGTTTATTGGGCATTTAAGTTGCTAACCGGCAAAGAAGGGATGGGTTTTGGAGATTTCAAACTGCTCGCTGCTCTGGGTGCATGGATGGGCTGGCAACTGCTACCACTCATCGTCATCCTCTCTTCTGTAGTTGGCGCCATTATCGGTATTGCAATGATTTTATTTAAGGGGCGAGAACAAGGGCAGCCCATGCCATTCGGCCCCTTTCTCGCTATTGCAGGTTGGATTGCCATGCTCTGGGGCGAGCAGATAACCAGCACCTACCTGCAACTTATTGGACTCAGTTAACCATGTTTGTAGTGGGACTAACCGGCGGTATAGGTAGCGGAAAATCAACCGTTGCCAAAGAGTTTGAAGCCCTAGGCATTGTCCAAGTTGACGCAGACATCATCGCCCGCGAAGTGGTCGAGCCTGGCCAACCAGCCCTGTCTGCAATTGCCGAACATTTTGGGAATGATATTTTGCTAGAGGACGGCAGTCTCAACCGCCCACTACTGAGAGAACGTATTTTTGCGGATAAACACCAACGTCTTTGGCTGGAACAACTACTTCACCCAGTCATTCGCCAACTGACGATAAAACGGCTGGAGCAAGCCAGCTCAGAATATTGCCTACTAACCTCGCCCCTATTGCTCGAAACGGATCAGCATATACTAACTGATCACATATTGGTTGTAGATATCCCTGAAGCGCTTCAGCTAGAGCGCACCACCGCCCGGGATAACAACAGCACTGCACAGGTGCAAGCAATTATCGAAGCTCAGATAGACCGACAGAAGAGACTTAATCGCGCTGATTCAGTGATTGACAACAGTACCGATCCATCCGCTCTCAGTCGCCAAGTAAAAGAGCTGCACAATCTCTTCCTACAACTAGCAAAAAGACCGTAAACACCCTAATCTGTTAACCATTCGAAGTAACAACAGCTGTACTTTCCCTATGAAAAAGATCCCTTGCCCACAATGCCAAAAGCCGGTAGACCTAAGCAAAAAAACCGAGTTCAGGCCCTTCTGTTCAGAACGCTGTCGTTTGATCGATTTGGGAGCCTGGGCCAGCGAGGATTATCAAATTGACGGCCAACCAATGACGGGCGAAGAATCCGAACTGGAAAACTTATCCGAGGAAGAATGGTCCTCCTCGCAACTCCATTAACCCATCATTGTTGGGTTCGGGCTTCAGAAAAATGAATTTTTCGCTAACTTGCGTTAGCCCCAGTAACAGCGAATAGCAGCAATACCTTGTCCGCCTCGCCCAGTGGCTTCAGCCAGCTGTTCTGGATCCATCCCTCCCAGGGCATAGACTGGGATAGAAGCCTGCTTCACCAGGCTCTCAAAAGCATCCCATCCCAGCGGAGTTTCTTCAGGATGAGTAGCAGTAGCCAAGACTGGCGATAAAGACACATAGCGAACACCGAGTTCGGCTGCCTTCTGCAGTTGCGATTGATCGTGACACGAGGCTCCAACCCACCAGCTGGGATTACATGTCCAGATCTCTCGCTCACTCTTGTCCAGGAACTTTAGCTGCTTGCCAGTAAGATGAACACCATCTGCCTGAGCTGCTTCAGCCAGGGAAAATCTGCCGTTCACGATTAAAAGAGCGTTGTGTTCACGGCACAGTGGCTGCAACTGTTTCAATAATGCCATAGCACGGTTATTGGAAAGCGATTTACTTCGAAACTGCACCATTGCTACGCCAGACTTCAGGGCTCGATGGCAACGCTCGATATAAGCTTGATCACCACCATTCTGATCGCCAGTAATCATATAATGATCGGGTAACTGCAGGGCATCGATAATGGCCCGATTGGCCGCAGGAAACTGCTGACGATCCAGCTCATCAACGGCCACCCAGCGCATCGGCTGTTGCTCCATGGCTGCGGGCTGGCCTTCAAATTCAGTCACCCGCCATACATCTAAAAGCACAGTTTTGTCTGGGTAACTAAAAGGGATTTGGATCAGAGGTTGGTACCGGGTTGGCTCGATACCCAGCTCTTCTTGAAGCTCTCGACACAATGCCTGCTCGACAGATTCGTCGGTTTCTACCTTACCGCCGGGAAATTCCCAGAATCCGCCCTGGTGAACATCAGCGGCACGCCGAGTAATCAACAGACGGCCATCGCTACCAAAAATAGCGGCGGCCGCTACATGAACAGCTTTAGTCATAATAAAGAAAAGATGCCGATATCAGGTACGGTAATCGGCATTAATACTGACATAATCGTGCGACAGATCGGTGGTCCAAACTTGCTCACAGGCATTGCCGCGATTAAGCAGCACTCGAATCTGAATCTCCTCGCGATCCATCACAGCCTGCCCCAACTCCTCGCGGTAGCTGTCGGCACGACCACCCTTGTCGACGATACAGACATCGTCGAGATAGATCTGCAATCCGTCGATATCAAGGTTTTCGATACCGGCACGCCCAACCACGGCTAGAATGCGTCCCCAGTTGGGATCACTGGCAAACAAAGCGGTTTTCACCAAGGGAGAATGGGCAATAGCATAAGCGGTCTGCAGTGCTTCTTCGACATTGATCGCCTGCTCCACCGATACCGTGATGAACTTGGTTGCACCTTCACCGTCCCGGACAATCGCTTGAGCCAGTTCTAACAGCAGCTCAGACACCGCCTCAGAAAACAGAGGCCAAAGCTCACCGTCCCGCTCAACCTTAACGCCCTGCCCAGTAGCAATCAGCATGCAGGAGTCATTGGTGGATGTATCGCCGTCAATGGTGATACGGTTGAAGGACTGATCGGCAGCTTCGCTCAACAGCTGCTGCAGATCCGATTGATCAACAGTAGCGTCTGTCGCTATATAGGCCAGCATAGTCGCCATATTGGGGCAGATCATACCTGCACCCTTGGAAATTCCACTAATACGGATCTGCTGTCCCTGAAATTCAAGGATACGGGTTGCGCCCTTGGGCCGGGTATCCGTAGTCATAATACCCCAGGCTGCATCTTCCCAACCCTCTTCGGACAATACCGACAAGGCCTTGGGAATCCCCTGCTGAATTTTCTCTACCGGTAATTTTTCACCGATCACACCGGTAGAAAAAGGAAGCACCGTTTCACGACTAGCCGATGTATTAGAGGCCAAGGCCTCGCAGCAAGCAATGGCATCTTGCATCCCCTGATCACCGGTACCGGCGTTGGCGTTGCCCGTATTGATCAGCAGATAACCAGGAGCCTCGGCTTTCATATGCTGTTTGCAAAGAGTCACAGGGGCTGCGCAAAAGGCATTGCGGGTAAAGACGCCGGCGACGCTACTACCAGCGGCCAACTCCATAACCACTAAATCACGATGGTCCGGCTTTTTGATACCGGCACAGGCAGTTCCCAGTCTCAGACCAGGTATGGCATTAAAATTGGGTAAGCTCGCGGGTCCGACTGCCACCGTTACTACTCTCCTGCAAAATTCTTATGGATACTTAGCTCAATTTACCATGGCACTGCTTGTACTTCTTACCGGAACCACAAGGACAAGGCTCGTTTCGACCCACTTTACGCTCTTCTCGAACGTATGGCGTATGATCGCCGTCAGTCTCAGGTTGCTGCCCCTCACTCTGATCACCGCCCATGGAATTGGCTTCGTCATGCTGGAACTGCATCTGCTGGCGTTCCAGCTGCTCACGGCGTTGACGCTCCAGCTCTTCTACCTCTTCAGGTTGGCGAACCTCAACGTGACAGATAATACGGACTACGTCCTGCTTAATATTGGTCAGCAATTCCTGGAACAAACCAAATGACTCACGCTTGTATTCCTGCTTGGGATTCTTCTGAGCGTAACCACGCAAGTGAATACCCTGGCGCAGATGGTCCATGGTAGCCAGATGCTCTTTCCACAGCGTATCCAATACCTGCAGCATCACCTGCTTTTCGAACATACGAATAGATTCAGTACCGACAATCTCTTCTTTTTCCTGATAAGCCGCTATAACAGCATCGAGGATCTTGGAACGTAGTGTTTCCTCGTGCAGGTGATCGTCTTCATCCAACCACTGTTGTACCGGAAGCTGCAGATTGAGATCGGTTGAGATCTGTTTCTCCAAGCCAGGAACATCCCATTGCTCTTCCAAACTTTGAGGCGGGATAAAGTCGCTGATCAGATCGTTAACCACTTCTTCGCGAACCGCAATGATAGTCTCGGAGATATCATCAGTGCTCATCAGATCATTACGCTGACCGTAGATAGCACTGCGCTGATCGTTAGCAACATCATCGTATTCAAGTAGCTGTTTACGAATATCAAAGTTGCGTCCCTCAACCTTACGCTGAGCCTTCTCGATGGCATTGGAAACCATCTTGTGCTCAATTGCTTCGCCCTCTTCCATACCCAGCGCCTGCATAAAGTTTTTCACCCGGTCAGAGGCGAATATACGCATTAGGCTATCGTCCAAGGACAGGAAGAAACGGGAAGATCCTGGATCACCCTGACGCCCAGCACGACCACGCAACTGGTTGTCGATACGGCGGGATTCATGACGCTCAGTACCGACGATATGAAGACCACCGGCTGCAAGGACTTGGGCATGACGCTCTTTCCAAGCCGACTTAATCGCTTCAATCTGCTCTTCAGATGGATTTTCAAGCTTATCAATCTCAGACTGCCAGTTACCACCGAGCACAATATCGGTACCACGACCAGCCATATTGGTAGAGATGGTCACCGTACCTGGACAACCAGCATCAGCAATCACCTGAGCTTCACTTTCGTGGTGTTTGGCATTCAACACATTGTGTTTGATCTTAGCCTTGGTTAGCAGGCCAGAAACCACCTCAGACATTTCGATAGAAGCGGTACCAACCAACACTGGCTGGTTTGCCTCCATACATCGTTTGACTTCTTTGATGATGGCATTAAATTTCTCCTCCATAGTGAGGAAGACCAAGTCGTTCTGATCCTGCCGGGAGACTGGCTTGTTGGTGGGAATGACCACAACATCCAGGCCATAGATCTGTCGTAATTCGAAAGCTTCAGTATCGGCGGTACCGGTCATACCAGCGAGTTTGCCGTAGATCCGAAAGTAGTTCTGGAAGGTGGTAGAAGCCAGCGTCTGGCTCTCATTCTGAATGGTCACACCTTCTTTCGCTTCCACAGCCTGATGCAGGCCTTCAGACCAGCGACGCCCCGCCATGGTACGGCCGGTATGTTCATCGACGATAACGATCTGGTTATCCTGAACGATATAGTCCACATCACGCTGATACATTTTGTGAGCCCGCAGGCCAGAGTGGACATGATGTAACAGGTTTAGATTTTTCGGTGCATAGAGACTTTCACCCTCTTCCAGCAACCCTATCTCACCCAGAAGCTGCTCGACGTATTGGTGACCATTTTCAGTCAACTCCACCATTTTCTGTTTTTCATCAACGGTGAAATGACCTTCGTCACTGGTCTCCTGACCCTCTTCAAGTTCAGGCTGCTGCTCGAGTTTAGGAATCAAAGTATTGATACGTTGATAGAGTTCTGAGCTGTCCTCAGCAGGACCGGAGATAATCAGCGGAGTACGGGCTTCATCGATCAGGATCGAATCCACTTCATCGACGATAGCGTATGCAAGGGAACGCTGAGCCTTATCTTCGGTACTGAAGGCCATGTTGTCCCGCAGATAATCAAAACCGAATTCGTTATTGGTACCGTAGGTAATGTCGGCGGCGTAGGCCTGTTGCTTCTCTTCCTGTCCCTGACCAGAATAGATCACACCGTAAGTTAGACCCAGCGCTTCGTATAGACGACCCATCCAGGCTGCATCACGCTTGGCTAGGTAGTCGTTTACGGTAATGACGTGCATACCTTCCCCAGGAATGGCGTTGAGGTACGCTGCTAGTGTTGCCACCAAGGTCTTACCTTCACCGGTACGCATCTCAGCTACGCGGCCTTCATGCAAGGTGATGCCACCAATCAGCTGGACATCAAAATGACGCATGTCGAGCACCCGCTTAGATGTTTCCCGACAAACGGCAAACGCTTCGGGCAGCAACTGATCCAACGTTTCACCCTGTTGGTGGCGGTCGCGGAACTCTTGGGTTTTCTCTTTTAACTGATCCAGACTAAGTTGGCTGATCTCCTCCTCATAGCCATTGACGGCCTTGACGAGTTTTCCCATCCGTTTCAGTTCACGGTCATTCTTACTTCCAAAAATCTTTCTGATAAGAGGCGCAATCATAGTCTGTAATTTACTGGTCTGTGCTGGACCGGAATGGGCCAGTGAAACAATTGAAATGGTGGCATTTTACCCTCAATTCAATAGTTGAATGAAGATAATTTGTTGCTAGATGTGAGGAAGATCATCTAGGACCACTAGTCAGCCCACCCAACAAACTTATAAAAAGCGATCTGTCAGGCACAAAAAAGCCGGAAAACATTACAATTCCCGGCTTTTCTTGGGAGATAACGATTTTCTACTAAATTTATCCGGCCAATATTGGCTGCATGTAGGAGATAGGAGCCTCTTCAGGATCATCAAAAGTGACGATCTCCCAAGCATCCTCATTACTCAGCAACTCTCGCAACAGCAGATTATTGAGATAGTGTCCGGACTTAAAACCTTTAAACTCACCGATCAGACTCTTACCTAACAGGTAAAGATCACCGACCGCATCAAGCACTTTGTGCTTAACAAACTCATCGTCGTAGCGCAGACCGTCTTCATTGAGAATACGGTAGTCATCGACAGCGATAGCATTATCTACACTAGCACCTAGAGCCAGATTCTGTGCACGAAGATTTTCGAAGTCTCGCATAAATCCAAAAGTACGGGCACGACTAACTTCTTTTACAAAAGAAGTACTGGAAAAGTCGAGGCTGCACTCTTTATTACGTTCACGGAAGACCGGATGATCAAACTCAATGGTAAATCCAACCTTAAAGCCGTCGAAAGGCTCGAAGCTGGCCCATTTGCCATCCTGTTCGATTCTTACTTCACGCTTGATACGAATAAATGCCTTGGCCGCGTCCTGCTCTTTGATTCCTGCTGACTGGATCAGAAATACAAAAGGAGCCGCGCTTCCGTCCATAATAGGAACTTCTTCGGCATTCAGCTCAATAAAAGCATTATCGATGCCCAATCCAGCCAGCGCCGATAACAGATGCTCAACCGTAGCGATACGCACACCATCCTGGCTCAGGTTGGTGGACATGGTCGTATCACCTACGTTCTCGGCCCAGGCTTTGATTTCAACCATGGGATCAAGATCTACGCGACGGAATACGATACCCGTATTAACCGGTGCTGGCAGCAGAGTAAGATATACCTTTTCACCGGAATGGAGGCCCACTCCGGTGGCTTTAATGGCATTTTTAAGCGTTCTTTGTTTGATCATGCGTTCCGACATTCTGTCTATGTAAAAAAACTACCGCGAATCATACCAAAGTTGACCATTTTTTAACAGGGTCGTCATATTAGTCGGCTTGGCGTCGTAAAAATGCAGGAATTTCTAGAAATTCCATATCATCATCGGTACCTGTCTTCTGCAGCTCCACCTGTGGTTCAATCTCTTCACGGCGCTGAGCAACAGCTTCCTGCTTCGGATTAGCCTGCACTTTGGCTTCGTTCTGGCGTCTCAGCACGGCAGGCAGATCAAGCTGGTCAAAGTCCAGGGTGCCATCGGACTTACGCTGACTCTTGTTACTACCACTGAGCACTCTAACGCCGGGCATTTCGCGATTTCCCAATCCTGTGGCAACAACAGTGACTTTTAGTTCATCACTCATTTCAGGATCGATGACCGTTCCCACCACTACCGTGGCGTTTTCGCTCGCAAACTCCTCGATGGTGTCA
>JAPHRD010000049.1 GCA_026196225.1 Motiliproteus sp. | reverse complement strand
CGAAAAGCTAAGCTGATCCACGGCTGGTCTCGATTGTTGAAATAGTAGTGTGCCATTGTGCCACGGAATCTAACGGGACTTAATCAGACCTTCCCTAGATATCTAGGAAAACTTCAGTGTTTCTTGTTCGGTGAAAACACTTCCATTTTGCTTGCGATATTTTTCAAGCTGCACTGACCATGTGATACCCAATCGATATCCAGGCATTCGCTGAACGTTTTCGAGGCAAGCACCGGTTTCCCTATGGTTTTGCACAACTCTTCGATTCTAGCCGCTTCATTGGCAGCTTCACCGATCACAGTAAATTCCAACCGAGAAGGGATGCCTATATTTCCATAAAGCACTTCTCCCTTATGTAACCCGATACCAAATCTGATGGAGGGCTCTCCCGCAATATCCCGTTGTCTATTTAGTTGCTCGCATCGAAACAAAGCTTGCTCGGATGCCATCAACGCGCGTTGGCATGCGTCAGCTTCCGACTCGAACTTTTCGATGGGAAATATCGCCAGAGACGCATCACCGATAAAACGCAACAGTTCACCGTCTTGATCAACCACTGCACCGGCAGTGACTTCATAGTATTGATTGAGTAGTTCCAGAAATTCCGAGGGACTATAGGTGTTGGCCAATAACGAAGACCCCCTTAGATCACAAAATAAAATCACCGCCTCTATGGGCTCCACATCGCCACGCTTGATCTTGCCTGACAACACCCGTGAACCCGAGTAACCACCCAGATAGGTATCAAGTATATCTCCGGTGAACTTGCTTTGAGCCAGACTCTTGATCAACGCAGACAAAGGCAAACGCAACTTCGACAGGAATCTTATTTGCTCCTCCAAAAATCCACCAGGCGCTATAGTGGACCACGTCAGAGCGACGCCTTCCTGTCGGTCAATGGGTATGGTTCTATCCGTGAATCCGGCTATTTGAACGAAGTACTCTGTCACCCCTTCGGTTTCCAATTCGACTAGCATGGGAAAGTCTTCGAACTCAGGTGTAACCAGGTAATAACGGTGTTCGCTTTCCCCCGCTTCGTACATCGGCTTTATAGGACTCTTTAGCCACGCGTCCTGGTGCCAGGCACTTCTACCATAGGAACTGGTGGAACTCCCTTCTCCCTGCTTCCAATAGTATGCACCTATGGAGTACAAGGGATGCAGCATCGGCATTCCTATATGCATCCTATAGATTTGAAACCCCAGTTTGTTCAGACGCTGCAACAACTCCAGCTGCAATTGATCTATCTTCCATGGTGATAATGCACGCTCGTGCAGCCAGTTGATTAGTTGTTCATAGTCGTCCGCCAAAAGGGAATTATCGACCATTTCAAGTTCCTTGAGTGTTGTTCGTCCGGCGTTTCTGTGGCGTACCCAGTCCGTTAATGCAACGTGACGGCCCCTGAATCATAGACTTTCCTGGGAAAAGATATGAAGGGGGTATGCATTGATCTGGGGGGCGGGTCGCTGAATTAGGCAGAATTAAGATAAGAAGACATGACCAGCCTGCTTAAAGTTATGAGGCTGATCACAGGTTTGCTACTACTTAAATTGGGAAAGGATTAAGCCAGATCGTCTTTGCCTTCGATGAGTATATGATGGCTAATGGATCCCGCAGTACGCGCCTTAAGAAGCGGGACATATTCTGCATCATCCATAAAGTTGATGGCGGCTTCCTTAGAAGGCCACTCAAGGATAATTCGCAGAGCTACTTCGTCACCTTCTCCTTCCAATCTTTCGTGACTGGCAGTACGTGCCAGATATTTGCCACCGTGTTTTGCTAGCACAGCACCTGCTGTGGCCAGGTAATCGGGAATCCAGTCTTCATTGGTGGGGGTTACGGCAAGCACAGAGTAAAAGCTCATGAGAGAGTCTCCTGAAATAAATAAATTTTTGTGAACTAGCGGATTAGCGAATTAGGGGGTGGTTCGCCAAGAAATAGACCAGTTCCGGCATCAATACTGATGGGGATTGCTAAAGCTCACCTGGAACTATTCCAGATGAGCTTAATGCTGGTTGCTTTAGACAGACACCACGACCTTGCCAATGGCTTGTCCGCTGGTCAGACGATCGTAAGCGCTGCCAACTTCATTCAGGTTGTACTGGTTCTCATCCAGTAAAGGCTTCAAAGCATCTGCTTCTGCAATGGTGCTCAGAGCAGCCAGGATAGCGGCGTGCTGCTCACGCTTGTGGTTGTAGAGCATGGGGATCAGCATAAACACAACGTGCAGTGACAACCCTTTGAAGTGCGCTACAGTCAGATCAAGCTCCACCATGGCAACCGTAGATGCCACGTTGCCATTAAGGGCGGCAGCTTCAAAGGAGTTAGCCATGTTAGCGCCGCCAACAGAGTCGAAAATCACATCGAAGCCTGCACCATCGGTATGCTTGCCAACATAATCAGCAACCGATTCAGTCTTATAATCGATCGCAGTAGCGCCATAGCCTTCAACAATCGCAGTAGCTTTTTCGCCACTGCAGGTTGCATAGACGTCAGCGCCAAAGTGCTTGGCCAGTTGTACGGCAACATGGCCAACACCGCCTGTTCCGCCATGTACCAGAACCTTTTGTCCACTTTTGACACCGGCTCGTTTCAGACCTTCATAGGCGGTGATAGCCACCAAAGGCAGTGCAGCAGCTTCACGCATAGACAGATTTTTAGGTTTATGGGCGATCAGGTTTGCGTCCGCCAGCATCAGCTCTGCAAGCGCACCCTGCAGGTCGGCAAGACCACCGGCACAACCATAGACCTCATCTCCAACAGCAAATTTAGTGACGCCTTCGCCAACGGCTTCAACAGTACCAGCGAAATCCATACCCAGAACGGCAGGAAGATCCGGGGAAAGCGGAAGCTCCTTACCCATTTGGCGAATCATGGTGTCGACAGTGTTAACACTGGATGCAGCAACCCGAACAACTACATGTCCCGCTTTTACACTGGGCTGATCCAGTTCTGTTAATTGAAATGAGGCGTTGTCACCATATTCGTTGAGGACCATAGCTTTCATCGGATATCTCCTAAGGGTTAATTAAGTGCCTCCTAGGATAAAAATATTCCTGGCGCATATAAACGCCATTAAATCGAAATCAGTTATTCGTTTTTCTATATAATCGACTAGTGAGAAGATTTCGGACCGCGCTAATAAAAAACCAAGAATAGCCGGTAGCTAGGCCAAGAAAGGATATGAAGGGAGCATAGAAACTGGAGGGGCACTGTCTATACAGCGGTCTATTCAGCGTTTACCTTTTACTGCTCCCAGATCGGATGGCTGGTGATCTTCTCCAATAAGTAGTCGATAAAAACCCGCACTTTGGCACTGAGTACGTTAGATTTTGGGTATACCAGCCAGATTGCCGATTGATCGTCCACTTCAAACTCCGGCAGCACTCGCACCAGCGAACCCTCCTGGATATCTTGGTAAACACTCCAGTAGGCGTTCATTGAGATTCCACCCCCTGCTTTGGTCGCCACTCTCATGCTGGTACCGTCATCGCAAACCACCCTGTTGTCAGCTCCCGGTGGCGGGAACGTACAGCCACGCTGATCATTGTTGCTAATCAGTTTTCGTGGCTGGCTATCCATAAACCCTAATAACTGATGATCGATAAGATCTTCCGGCGTTTTCGGTGTTCCCTTTCGGGATAGATAGTCGGGAGAGGCACAAAGAATCCGTTTGTCTTCTGCCAGTTTTCGTGCCCTGAGATTACTATCCTCGATGGCATAGTTACGCAAGGCTAGATCATAGCCACCCTCTATCAGGTTGGTCTGGGTGTCAGATAGTTTCAGTTCAAAATTGATCCCGGGATAACGATCTAAAAATTCTGGCAGGATGGGAGCGATATAAAGTTGAGCGAAGGTGCTGGATGCGGCGAAACGCAAGGTTCCTGAAACTTCACTACTACCCTGACCCAGCGCCGAGCGCGCGGCATCTTCCTGAGCCAGTATCTCTCTGGCAAAAGGCAGAAACTCAGCTCCCTCCAGCGACAACGAGACCTTGCGAGTGGAACGGTGCAACAGGTCCGCGCCTAATTGGTTTTCAAGTTTTGACAACCTAGCGCTGGCGACCGCTGGTGCTAAGCCAAGCTGGCGCCCCGCTCCACTGATATTGAGCATATCAGCGGCCATCACAAAGAGTCGTATACCTTCAGTATCCATCAGAATTATATCCAGAACATAAAAACTGAGATCCATTAACGCATGATTTAACGGATTATGGCATAAAAATATAACTCCATCTGCTCAGGAGACTATATCGATAATCCGAATTCTGTTCTCTGTTTCCACCCATTTTAAGCCTTAAGCCACTGTAATAGATTGATTGCTCTATAAACCAAACAGGTTACCCGCAACAACAACGGCAAAGGGATAAAACTGATCTCCTGTTAGATTGAAAAAGGCATCGGTATGCAGACGGCAGAAAAGACACACTCATTCAGCACTATCAACAGCGGTTACAACCGGGTATTTAAACCCGGTCGCTTATCGATTGGGTTGGTCGTACCCATGGAAAACTATTCAGACGGCCCGGTACCCACAATGGACCATCATATTGAGCGCGTGAAGCTGGCCGAAAAACTTGGATTTTCCGCTGTCTGGCTACGTGATGTGCCCTTTAACGTTCCCTCCTTTGGTGATGCAGGACAGATATTTGATCCCTTTGTGTACCTGGGAGCGCTCGCTTCCCAGACCACGGATATTGCACTGGGGGTGGCTAGCATTGTGTTGCCCCTTCGTCATCCTGCCCACGTTGCTAAGGCGGCCGCCAGCGCGGACGTGCTATCACAGGGACGGCTTATCCTGGGGATCGCATCAGGAGACCGACCTGAAGAGTTTCCGGCACTTGATCTTCCTTTTGGCCAACGTGGCGATCTATTTCGGGAAAGCTATGATTACATCCGCTAAATGAGTCGCCAGACACCGCGTTTTGGCAATAGCTTTGGGTGCGTTACCGATGGGATGGACATGTTACCCAAACCGTTAACCGGCAAACTTCCACTGCTGGTCACCGGATCTAGCCAACAAAGTGAAGATTGGATCGCGGCAAACGGCGATGGTTGGATGACTTACCCCCGCCTAGCTGGACAGCAATCCCGTATGATCAAGGATTTCCGAACTCGGATCGAGCAGCTTGGTAAGCCCGACAAACCGGTGATGGAACCCTTATACCTGGACCTCGCCGCCCACCCCGACACCGCTCCACAGCCCATACACTTGGGTTTCCATACGGGTATAAATCCGTTACGGGAGTATTTGAAATCCCGACAGCAAATTGGCGTAAATCATATCGCCCTGAACCTTCGATTTAATCGAGCAGATCCGGAGGCTACACTCCGTAAACTGGCCGACGAACTACTGCCTGACTTTGCCTTTTAGGAGCAAAACATGACAAAGACTATTCTAGTTACCGGATCAACCGATGGTATCGGCCTTGAAACGGCAAAAGTATTGGTGTCCCAGGGTCATCGGGTGCTTATCCACGGCCGCAGCGACAAAAAATTAGCTGAAGCAGAGCGTATGCTTTCTGAGATTTCCTCCAACGGATCCATCGAATGCTATCGGGCTGACCTGTCCCATATGGCAGAGGTAAAAGCACTGGCGCAGGCGATCGCTGAAAAACACGAAAAAATCGACGTGCTGATCAACAATGCCGGAGTCTATAAAATACCCAACCCCGTCAATGACCAGGGCTACGACCTGAGATTTATTGTCAATACGGTGGCGCCCTACTTGCTAACCAAACAACTGCAGCCGCTACTTTCATCCGACAGTCGGGTGGTCAATCTGTCCTCCGCGGCACAGACCGCTGTAGATCTGGATGCCTTGGAAGGCAAGGTCCGTCTGTCCGACAGTCAGGCCTATGGCCAGAGTAAGCTGGCTCTGACCATGTGGTCTTTCCATATGTCGGCATCTGTAGGAGGAAAAGGCCCCGTCATTGTTTCAGTCAATCCGGCCTCTTTGCTAGGCAGTAAAATGGTGAAAGAAGCCTACGGGTTGGACGGTGCTGACCTTAGCGTCGGCGCTGATATTCTTGAACGAAGTGCCTTAAGCGATGAGTTCGCCAACGCCTCTGGTCGTTACTTTGATAATGATCACGGCCAGTTTGCGACGCCCCATCCCGATGCGCTAAACGGACAAAAAAACCAGCGTATCGTCGAAACCATCGAAACGATTATCGAAAAGATCGGTTAATAACGGCAGGCCTGGAGAAGACCTGCCGCGGTCGCCTTTTGGCGGGATGTCGTTCCAATATTTTTATATTTTCCGCAATTTATATTGCAAATCCGAATTATGAATATTGATTCATCCGGTTTTTATGTTTTTTCCAATCAATATCCTATGTCTTAAGGCTCTATTGTGCAGTTATGCCGACAGAGTCGGAATTTGAACGAGTAATAATCGATGTTCCACACATTATCAAATTACGAGGCATAGAGATGGAGTACAACAAATTCACAACCTTTAACGTCAAGGTTGAAGAAGGAATCGCATGGGTTACATTCGACTTTCCTCCGGTCAATGTTCAGGGGCTGCCTATGTTGGCAGACTTAAATATACTGGCGCAAAAGCTGGAAGCTGATAACACCGTTAAGGTTGTGGTGTTTCAATCGGCCCTGCCAGAAATCTTTGTCTGTCACGCCGATACCAATTTCCTCAAGGACATGTCCGGCAAAGCGGTATCTCGTGAGGAGACCAAACTGCTGGATCTGCAGATAGTACTGGAGCGCATTAGCAAGCTGCCACAGGCCACTATCGCCAAAATAGAAGGTTTCGCCCGCGGTGGCGGCCATGAGTTTGCCCTCGCCTGTGACATGCGCTTTGCGGCACGTGGAAAAGCCCGTTTTATGCAGATGGAAGTGGGTATGGGCATCCTTCCCTGCGGTGGTGGAGCCTCCCGTATGGCTCGCCAGGTGGGCCTTGGTCGTGCACTGGAGATTGTGCTGGGAGCCGATGACTTCGATGCAGACCAGGCCGAAGCCTACGGTACCGTTAACCGTGCCTTGGATGCGGATGAGATCGGTCCTTTTGTGGAAGCATTGGCAAAACGTATTGCGCTTTGGCCCTCAGCGTCCATCAACGCCACCAAGCAGGCCGTCTACGAGTCTATCGATCTTCCCATTGAAGACGCTCTAAAAGCCGAAGCTTACTGGCTCTATCAAGCCACCAGTCAAACGCCTGCGCTCAAACGTTTTAAGTGGGCAGATGAGCAAGGTGCCCAGTTCGATATGGACAATCAGCGAGTGTGGCCGGACATGTTGGTGCAGATTCAGGACGTTAACGACTAAATGCTAAACAAACATCTCAACTAGCCACAAAAAGGGGAATACTTAGGTACGCCCCTTTTCTTATTTCCAACCTAAAGATTGTATTTCTTACCAACTCAATTCTCTCAAGTTGTACCCCTTGACCTGTCTATTACTCTACAGTTTATGCTGTTAAAACTATGAAGGCCGGCGACCCTTCAAGAGGAATTGATTGATGTATCGAATATCTGAACTGGCTGAGCTAGTTGGGTTATCACGAACCTCTTTGCTTTATTACGAAAAGCTCGGGCTAATCGAAGCTAAACGCCTTGGTAATGGCTATAGGAATTACAGCGACCAAGATGCCCAGCGGCTTCGAATTATACAGCAACTTCAAGCTGGCGGGCTGACGCTTAAAGAGTGCAAAGCCTGCTTGGATGCGAAAATAAACCGCCAGATTTTGCTCAATCGATTATCTCAACTAGACGATGAGATCGCCCACAAACAGCAATCGAGAAAATTACTCGCGGCTCTGTTGGGTGAAGGTGATAACAAAGAGTGGCACGAAGCCATCGACAAGGTTGCACCCGATGCTCATTTAGACTGGCTAATAACGCAGGGCTTTAATGAAAAAGAGGCTCTCAGATTAAAATGGTTGTCCAAAAACATGAACGAACACGAAAACTATATGGCTGATTTTATGCGGGTCTACGAACCCCTTGAGCGCTGGGGGCCAGGCTTAGCAACCGAGACTATCAGAGCACTGACTATGCTCCCTTTTGCTCCGAAAAAGATCCTGGAAGTTGGTTGTGGCAACGGGGTGGCCACCACGGTTTTAGCGCAACATTCCGGAGCACTGCTTACCGCCGTTGATAATGATACGCCTGCACTTAACCGACTAGAACAACGGGCAAAAAAAGCGGCTATCAGCGACCGGGTCACAACCGTTTGTGCAAGCATGTCTGACTTGCTTTTCGAAGCTGCAAGTTTCGATGTTATCTGGTCAGAAGGCAGCGCTTACATCATGGGTGTTCGCAACGCCCTGAAGGGGTGGAAACCTATGCTCAAGCAGCAAGGTGTTCTGGTATTCAGTGATCTGGTCTGGCTGACATCCAGCCCTAGTAAAGACGTGGACGCGTACTGGCAAAAAGCTTACCCGGATATGACGACCGTTGATGAGCGCCTTAAACAAGCTGAACTGACAGGGTACAACGTACGGGATCACTTCACATTAAGTGAGGAAGCGTGGGAAGCCTACTATGCACCACTTGAAGCACAGGTTAAGGCTCTGAGAGAAGAATTGCAGGGCTCTGCAGCGTTACAAGATATCGAAGATGAACTGAATATTTATCGGCAAGGTCTGCAAGATTACGGCTATCAGATGTTCATACTTCAAGCAAAATAAAGGTCCCGATTCTAAAGATTTCTGCCGGGGCTTTTTTACAGGATAAAAGTTGATGGAACATAAAAATTATTGGTGATTCAGGGAGATGAGAAAAACCAGTCAGTTAACAACTGTTCAGACAAACACCATTTCATAGCGACTCCATACTGGTTACATATAGATTCGGACATTGGAATAGATTCCGCCAAGCCAGGGCATAGGAAATATACAGAACGTTCTCCCAGCTCGTCCGTCACCCTCATCTCAAAAACCATCATCGTCCCTTCTTTTAGCTGGAAGAAGGAGTATTAAAAACCAAGTAGTTTGCAGTTTTATTAAACGAAGACTGATTAAGCCTAATATCCTCAAAATACTAATTATTAATTAGCTTTTCAGAATAAATGCTGAGGTTTCCAGTTTAACGAGTATGCCCTACGATCGTACCAACCAACTCGTCCCAGCAGCTAATCGGAAAATCATGTCCCATACCCTCTATCAGATGAAACTGAGCACCAGGGACCGCATCTGCAATATCTCGCCCGCAGTCTGGTGGTATCAGCGGATCTTCACCACCATGAATAACCAATGTTGGCGTCCCTACTTTGGCTAACCGCTGCGTGCGGTCACCATCCATCACCATGGCGGCAAACTGTCGGGCGATACCGGTGGGGTGATAACCGCGCTGCCAAGTGCTGCTGGCTAATTCTCGGATTCGGTCCTCTTCGAAAGGAAGTTTATTACCAGCCACCACTCGCCAATTATTTACGAAGAAAGGAACGAAAGTCTCTTCGGTAAGGTTGAGTGGCGGTGGTGTAAAGAGCACTTTCTGTGCTTCTGGCGTTGGCCCAGGCAGACCGTGGCGTCCACTGGATGACATGATTGCGGTGAGGGTGTGTAAACGCTTAGGCCAGTCGATTGCCAGCAGCTGTGCAATCATTCCTCCCATTGATGCGCCCACTACGTGAGCCCGCTCTATATGCAGAAAATCCAACAAACCAATGGCATCGCGCGCCAGCTCTTTGAGCGTGTAAGCCAGGGGCTGATGCTGGCCCTTGAGGATAGCGCCAAGATTGGGTACACCCTGATTATCCAATACACTTGATTGGCCACAGTCGCGATTGTCGAACCGCACTACCCTGTAGCCGCAGTCAGCCAATCTGCTACAGAATCCGTCATGCCAGGTCTGCATCTGCGAACCTAATCCCATGATGAGCAGAATGCATGGGTGCTGTTCTTCGCCGAAACTTTGATAGGCGATATCAATGCCATTGGCTGTGGCCATCGACGGAACTGTGTGTAGTCTATTCATCTGTGTTGAATCAGCGCAATCAGGTGATGTTTTGAGAACTAAAACAGGAAGTAAAAATGCTTTCTGAAATAGCCAAAGAGAAGGAGTTTATCACTAAAGGCTTTTCAGTAGCTGCACCTAAGTAGTGGAACACCAATCTATGTCTTTGTATTTTCGGACGATAAATAACTCACAAAGTGTTTTAAAACCCAGAACGCTACTTCAAGTATCTTCTGTTAATACTTAACAGATCTCTCTATGGAGCCTTTCTCCATTGTCATAGGATCTCCAATACTAGTAATTTACGTAGTTAACCCATCATCTTGGGCAGGTATCGAACATGCGCCTCTTTCGATTATTTAAAAAAGACATGGCAAGAGAAGTATCCGATTGGATCGGTGATGAGCTTATATCATCCGCCCAGGGAGAAGCCATCCTGGCGCGCTATGGCACTCGGTTAAGTGACGCTAAAAGCAACTCCTTTGGTTACTATGTTTTGACTGCTTTAGCCGCTCTATTTGTTGGATTGGCTGTCATCCTCGTGGTTTCCCACAATTGGGACAGTATTCCCAGAATGACACGAATGCTAAGCCTTGTAGGATTAACGCTGATCATCAATCTCCAAGGTATTCGGTTGATACTTCAAGACCGATATCGACCAGGCACACTCTGGTTATTCTTCGGTTCAATCTGTTACGGCGCATCAATAATGTTGATCGCGCAGATCTACCACTTGGGAGAGCATTACCCGGATGGTATTTTCTACTGGGCGCTGGGAGTCTTGCCCGTAGCGTTGCTGACACAAAGTCGTTTGATCACCCTGCTATGCCTCTCCCTTGCCAGCCTTTGGATGGTCGTAGAGGCCGGTACTAATTTCTTTCCCACCAGCTACCCCGTTTTTGTATTTGCCAGTTTATGGATAGTCTGGAATCGCCGTCATTCAGTCCTGCTTTTCTTAACCTCATTAGTTGGTTTGGCGACCTGGATAAACTTACTACTTGCTTGGAGCTATGGCGATTTCTATCAGTTCGAACCATTTATTGACCAACTGCCATTAACGGTTGCGATGGGACTTTCGTTAGCGGGGTTTGCATGGTGGATGATGCGTCAATCGACAGTTCACCATCAAGACTACGGCCAAGTGCTACACCTATGGTTATTGAGAGGTTTGATCATCACCCTGTTTATTCTCAGTTTTAACGATCCTTGGCGTGAGCTAGTCAGAGAGCACTTTACTTGGGGATTCTATACGCCAGCCGTTTTACTGATGGGGGCCATCATTGGTGTAGCGCATGCCAGCCAATCCGGCAAGAAAGCCGTGGCTCCGCTAATGGCGAATGGCATCTTTTTCATTATCGCTTTTACATGGATAAGCATTGGGGAGGCCGATGTAGATGTGCTGACAGTTGGGTCTAATTTTATGCTGATTTTCACCGGAATATGGCTGATTCGCAGAGGTATCGATGATACTGTAACCCACTTTTTCTACACCGGTGTCGGGGTTTTATTGCTAACTGCCCTTGCCCGCTATTTTGATCTCATCGGTGACTATATTGGCGGAGCTGTCTTGTTTGTTGTAGCCGCAGCAGTGATGTACGGAGCCGCACGTTACTGGAGATTCCGTCAGCTACAGGAGGACAGCCGTCATGCTTAAGATTTTTAAAGCACATCCTAAAAAAGCGTTAGGCCTGGGACTTGTTATGGCTGTTCTGTTCCAGATGATTGTTCTAGCGACGGAATATTTAAGTTCTGTGTGGCCACTATGGTACGGCACCCCGGTCGTCCTTAAAACCGAACCCGTTGATCCTCGCAGCCTGTTTCGGGGTAATTATGTACGCCTCAATTACGCAGCATCCAGAATTGACGCGAAACAGGCTCAAGGACGATTCAAGCGAGGTGATGTCGGTTACATGCTGTTGATCGAAAACGAAGGGATTTACGAGCCTGCTGGGCTCTTCAAAGAACCTCCTGAGAACGGATTGTTCCTCAAAGGAAGAATTACCCGTACAGGGCATCAGTTGCAGCTGAAATATGGTATTGAAGCGTTCTTTATGCCGAAGGAAAAAGCCTTAGCTGCCGAAAAGTCTGTCCGTCGAGGGGCTAAAGCAGAAATCTTCATTGCTGCTAATGGCAAAGCAGCGATCAATCAGCTTATTCTTAACTGAGTCTGCTATTGGCAAACACAGCACCGATTCCTCGTGGCTAGCAGGTCATCCGGTATAAATGACCTGCTATTTTTTTGAGTTCGCCTCTCGCAAACGATCACGGTAGCGGCTTTTAGCCAGATCCTGCATATCTTCCACCAGATCGGTTTCGTCGACGATCTCTCTACCTAACAACGTTTCGATTGCATCTTCCAGGGACACCACGCCAGCGGTCTGGCCAAATTCGTCTTCAACAAGAAACAGATGGGCTTTTTTGTGGATAAACAAGTCCAGCAACTGCTGAACGTGAAGCTTTTCAGATACTCTAAAGATAGGTTTGGCGAACTTCAGAATGCTTTCATCACCATGACCGTTTCGTTCAGCCTCAAACAGATCCGCTCTAATAACCTTGCCTTTAATATCGTCGGGACTATCTCCAAAAACCGGAATGCGGGTAAATTGCGGTGTGTCAGGATCGTTTAAGGCCTCGGTAACGGTAATCGTCTCACTAAGCATATGAACGACCGAACGGGGAGTTAGAATCTCCTCTGTGCTCACTTCTCGCAGATTTAGAAGGTTAGACAGACATTCCCTCTCCTGTTTTAACAATGAACCATCTTTTTGGCCCAGCGAGGCCATGGCGATGATCTCTTCGCGGGTTATCTCTTTTTCGTGTTTGTGGCGAATCATTCCCGTTATATGAGAAGAGATCCAAACCAACGGGTAGACCAGTTTTACCAGCCAACAGATCACTGTCGCAGAGGGGAAAGCCAACTGGCGCCAGAAGGTTGCGCCCAGGGTTTTGGGAATGATTTCTGAGAAGTACAGAATCACCAAGGTCAATAATACTGCGATTAGGGTTTCCCATTGCACACCAAAGATCTGAACAGCTTGTGCGCCAACACCTGCAGCCCCCATGGTATGAGCGAAGGTGTTTAGAATCAGTATGCTGGTTAATGACTCATCAAGATGGTTTTTTGCGTGAACCAGTGACTTGCTCTTTTTAGGTGAATCAACTTGTGCCTGTTCCACATAACTGGGTGTGATTGATAACAACACCGCTTCTAGGATTGAACAAAGAAAGGACACGCCAATGGCCAACGCAAGGTATACCAACAGTAATGTCATAGTGTGTGCTCAATGGGTTTGATGAATGAGTATTTGTAATGAGTTTTAAGAATCATCTTAGCGGTTTCATTCTAGACGGGGGCTGTTACCACATTAGTTACCTTGAAGCTTATAACAGTTCCAAGTCATTAGAAAACTGGATCTTAGTCGATTCCTCTTCAGTTACACTGGCACTTAAGTTTACCTCCTTTTTCTTTCCTGGATTTATTCATTCTTTTGCTGCCAGGCTGTCCCATAGTGGTCTAAAACCACGCAATGGGGACAATTATGTGCCGGTATTGTATTGGTCGAAGTCGTTCCAATTTAAGTCAATGCAGGAGGGATCTCGCTGGGAAAATCAAAGAAGCGGATCTTCCTATTGATGTGCTGTGTTGCGACCAAAGCTGGATTCTGATTTGCAAAATTAATCAAACAACAAATATTCCAGAGCAGGCATGGGACCAACTTTGCCGAGAACGTGCGTTCTTAAAAACCTGATGGATCTGGTGCCCTATACTTTAAGAACAACAAAAGGACGGTGCTATGAACGCAACAAAAAAGAAAACCACAGCGCCTTTGGATGCCACAGAAATTCTTAATACCGCGTTACAAATGGCCGATGAACAAAACAACTGGTACGACTTCAGCCTGGCGGATTTGGCCCACCGCTGCGATATGCCAATTAATGAGATTCGACACCTCTATGCCGATAGCAACGCTATTGCCAATGCCTGGTTTCAACAAGCACTGGAACAGATGTTATCCCCCGGTACTGAAAACGTCTCAGAATTGCCGGAAAAAACTCGTCTGGAATATTTTATCTGGCGTTGGTTTGAAGCCCTGTCCCCCTACCACCGGGTGACCACTCAAATGCTGGGTTTTAAGTTACATCTACCTCATATCCACCACTGGTTACCCATGGTGTTTGATCTTTCTCGTCTGGTTCAGCTCTGGCGCGATGCTGCCGGCCTGCGTGCTGGTGGTCGAAGGCGTCAGATTGAAGAGATCGCACTGACCGCTATTTTCCTGGCAACCTTAAGGTCATGGTGTCGCGATGAAAGTCCGCAACAGGCAGAAGCCCATTCGAAACTTCTTGGAATGTTAGAAAAAGCTGACCGACAAACCCAATTCTGGTTTTCTGATTAAGAAAGTTGAACCGCCTAACCGGCACCTCTGTTATTTCAGATAAGGTGCTACAAGAGTGGCCACATCCACCTGTGCCCGCAATCGAGCACAGAGCAGATAAGTGCCGCCTATTTTTCTATGCAGAAAGAGCACATCAGTTGGCGGTAGATGCATGTAACGCTGCTGTAACCGCAATTCCATCGCTTTGTCTGCGACTCGCTGAGCCAAGTCGGAATGACCGAAGTCGAAAACTCCTTTGTGGCGTAAACACTCGCCCACCATACTGATCATTTCGGCTAGCCCTTTTCGGTAACAGGCTTCCTCGTCTTCCCGAAGATAGCCCAATACCTGAGCCTGTGTTTCGATTGCTGCCTTATCGCCGGTATGCACGGCAGTCATCAAGCAAGCCAGATTTTCAATAAATTCTGGGGAGTAGCGACGAGTAGCACCAAAGTCCAGCAGCCCTATACAATCCTTATCCGCCTGGTAGCGGTAATTACCGAAATTGGCATCGGTTTGGACTAAACCCCATTCAAAAATTTCTTTTAGCACAAGTGACAGTAGGCGGGTCGCTATTTGGTTGCGTTGTTGTTGCGAAGTGCCGGCAAGCGACTCTATGGGGTCGCCAGGAACAAATGACATTGCCAGAACTTCTGTAGTGGTACGGGATCTCTCCACAGCAGGCAGTTGAAAGCCATCTTCGTTGCCGACGAGGCGCTGATACTCTTCAATACGGGTGGCTTCCAGGCAGTAATCCGCTTCCTCATGAAGCTGACGTTTCGCTTCCTCAAGCAAGGGTGAAATATCGAAGCCTTTGGGTACCAGTTTTAGTAGCTTGAAAAGCGTGGAAACATTATCGACATCACTATCGATACTTTCTCGGACTCCGGGGTACTGTATTTTTGTTACCAGGTGCTGGCCATCTTTGGTTCTGGCTTCATGGACCTGGCCGATTGAGGCTGCAGCTAATGGGGTAAAAGAAAAGCGTTCGAAATCATTCTCCCAGCCCCTTCCCCAGGCGTTTTGTAACACCAGCGCCACCTGCCCCAAAGGCATTGAATGGGCGTTATCTCTCAGCTTGGCAAGTACCTGAGTTAACTCCGGTGGTAGATAATCTCCAGCATCCATAGAAAGCAATTGGCCAACTTTCATGGCGGCCCCGCGCATCTCCGACAATCGATCAGCCAGATGTCGAGCATTGGCAGGTGTCAGTAGCAGATCAGATGGCCGTATTGGCTTACCGGACACCAAATTCGAAGCACCTTCTCGAATCACTTCTCCTGCGACACCGCCCAGTAACTGCCCCAGTTTAAGCAAACGGCCAGCTCTGTTTTTAGGTAGAGATCTTTGTCTAGTCAATGCTCTGTGAGACCTCTCGCAATCTAGTTAATTTATGCGGATACGTGGATAGCCACTATCTGGATCATTAAGCAGATTCAGAAAAATGATCTTATGCTCAGTTTAGAAGGTCGAATCCAGAGCGTGAAGCATCCCGTTCAGCAAAGGAAATTCAATAAGCTCCTGACAGAGGTCTCGATGCCTATTTAAACCCCGTTTATACTGACTGAGAGTACGAAGATGACTGCCAAACGAACCGTCCTGAAAAATTCAGACATCGTCGAAATTACACTTGCCCCACCTCCTGGCCATCAACATCTGCGAACCACCATTAAATTGAATTCTGGTGAAGAGATTGTGTTACAGGAAGCCACTGTGGCGAATCTAGTCAGAGCATATGTGGGGATAAAAACGCACCCCCAAAACACCAGCTGTACCCTGGTTAGCTATGAACTAGTAGACCAAGACAAGAAAAAAGAGTTTGCTAGCTGGCAACTACTTGAGAAGGATAAAGAGCCCATTGTTAACTTGTGTAGTCCGCTTACCAGTACCCTAACGAACACCAATAGTCCGAACAAAACGCCGTAGCAACAACCCCCGAAACTTCTTGGCGGTCATCTGCGGTAGCGCTGTTACTCAATGTAAAGCTCAAAGGATAATCGCAGAGAAAGAAATTGCTGACCGACTGTGTCTGTTATCTCTTTTTGCGGGTTGCCGTCCCATTTAACGGTAGTGGGAACTTATCCTCTGAACCAATAAAACCCCTGATGGCCGTGGCTTTTGTTACGATGCACTGGTATGCACAGACATCACTCCAGCAGCAAACGTTGAATGTTGTGATGCAATCGGTAGATATTCTGCAATGCAATCTGAACAGAAGAATTCCTCTTGAGCCTCCTCTGTGATCCAACGTTCGAGGTTTTCAGTAAAAGACATGGAAGCTCACTGGACAAATCGGCAGATTGCATTTGAATCGACCATCGCAGTCCCCGTTGCCCAGGAGATTTAGCATGCTATTGGTCCACTCCACTGCTTTTTCGATATCGCTATCCACTGAGGTTAGATACATCAATCGCTGGTGAGATTCATAGGCTGACATTCCCATGGAAAAAGCCCCAGCCAGCTCTGCGCAACAACTCCGAACCGAATAATCGACATATTTGGCTGATAAATGATGACAACGGCAAATATGCGTTGGCTAAGGAGAGTACAGTCCTCACTCTGATCAATCTTGAGCAGAAAACCGCGACCCCGGGGGCTCATAGTTTATGGTCTACGTGAACCAAACCTCCAGTGCAAAAGTTCTGCACTGGAGAGGCGTTTTAACGTATTTGAGTCTATTGAGGGAAGGATTAAACCTCGACAACCTTGGCTTCAGGTGCGGCTCGCATTACTGCCTCAGTGCCCTTCTTCGCTCCCGCTTCATTAGCGTAGCCTTGGGACGACAGAATAACCTGATGGTTTGCAGCTTTCAGATTAAAATAAAATTTCCCGCTTTTGCCTTCAAACACTTCGTACAGTGAAGCTTCAGAAGCGTTCTTCTTAACTGACTCTATACCGTTGGTGGCTCCGGTTTTAGCTTTGTAACCTTGGGAAGTACCAATGTTTTCACCATTACCCGCTTTCAGTCGAAAACGATAGTCACCACCTTTGTCCTGATAGAGTTCAAATTTACCCGCCATAGTTTTTCTCCTTAAGTGTTTTCGTTCTCGACATAGAGACCATCAACCACAACTTAAGATCGAACAGCAGTTCTTAATGCCGACTAAAAAAGATAGTCAGAGTAATCTGTATATATGAAAGCTTTGTGTAACTCCAGTGCGGCCTCAAAAAACTTATCCAAATCACATGCAAAAATGTATGGTTCCCCTCGTTGTTGCAATAGCTGATTGCGATGACGAGGGTGGTCTGCGCTAATGT
>JAPHRD010000025.1 GCA_026196225.1 Motiliproteus sp. | reverse complement strand
TCAAAGTGTTAAAGCGGATGGCATACGGTTACCGGGACAAGACGTACTTCTTCTTGAAGATAAAAGATGCCTTTCCCGGTAAAGCGCGATGAACCTTTTATATGGACATAAAAAAAGCCCCGGCAACGAGTACCGGGGCCAAAATGTTACCAACGAGCCCTGATAGGGAGACCCGTTAGCTACTTCCGCAACCAAAAGGTTATGTACACTGCTGAAGGGGTGAACCAGCATTACAGTGCACGGCATCCATGGTTCTGTCTGCAACCGACAGCTAGCTGATTGACAACCAGACCCACGAATTCATTACGGCAGAGACCTAAGCCTCAGCTGTTTCCCGGCCACAGGGATTCAAAAGGTGTCTGCTTTGACATAGACACCTACAGAGAATCTGTGAAGGAAAATTTTTAATTTTGTTAGAAGGAATCCCCTGGGATTCGGACCCAACCTTCCATCAACACCCGAGCGCTTCGGCTCATAACAACTTTGTTCACTGTCCAGTCACCACCCTCTTGGCTGGCTTCGGCGCCCACTTTCAGGGTCCCGGACGGATGACCAAAGGTAACCGCTTCACGATCACCACCACCGGCGGCCAAATTAACCAGAGTGCCAGGAATGGCAGACGCAGTACCAATGGCGACTGCAGCAGTACCCATCATGGCATGGTGCAGCTTACCCATAGACAGCGCTCGAACATTCAAATCGATATCGTCGGATTTGATCTCTTTACCGCTGGACGAAGTGTACTCGGCAGCGCCGGAAACAAAGGCTACTTTTGGAGTGTGCTGACGAGCAGCGGCTTCTTCTATCTTTTCGATCAGCCCCATGGCCACAGCACCGTGTGCACGGATGGTTTCGAAACGTTCCAGTGCAGCGGGATCGCCGTTGATCGCTTCCTGCAGCTCGGTACCCGTGTAGCCGATATCTGCGGCATTCAGGAATACAGTGGGGATACCGGCATTGATCATGGTGGCCTTGAAGGTACCTACTCCGGCAACTTCAAGATCGTCTACCAGATTGCCGGTAGGAAACATAGCTTCGGAGGCATCCACCGGGCTCATAAATTCAACCTGCACTTCTGCAGCGGGGAAAGTCACACCGTCCAGTTCAAAGTCGCCGGTTTCCTGAACTTCACCGTCAGTCATGGGCACCTGGGCAACGATGGTTTTCTTGATATTGGCCTGCCAGATACGCACCGTAGCAATGCCGTTGTCTGGAATACGATCAGCGTCAACTAGTCCCTTGCTAATAGCAAAAGCGCCCACAGCTGCGGTCAGGTTGCCGCAGTTCCCACTCCAGTCCACAAAAGGCTTGTCGATAGATACTTGTCCGAACAGGTAATCCACGTCGTGACCGGGCTCGTTGCTCTTGGACAGAATAACGGTCTTACTGGTACTGGAGGTTGCGCCACCCATACCGTCTGTCTGCTTGCCGTAGGGATCGGGGCTACCAATCACACGTAGCAATAGATTGTCACGGGCTTCGCCGGCAACCTGAGCGGATTCAGGCAAGTCAGTCAAACTGAAGAACATGCCTTTACTGGTACCACCACGCATGTAGGTAGCGGGAATTTTGATCTGAGGTACGTGAGCCATATCACTTTCATCCTGTCTTTCTGGGCGTACTTATCGATCCGCCCCGGTTCAGAAAAACTTTTAACAACAGCAGCTATCTAGCTGACTTTATTAAAAATTCTCAATTTCTAATAAAACATTCTCTAACAGCCCACCCGAAGGCGGGTTGTTAGAGATATCACATTCAGTGATTAACTACTTATGCATTGGCTTCCAGGAAGTCCTGAGCAAAACGCTGCAATACACCACCGGCGCCGTACACATGTACTTCTTCGGCAGTATCGAGACGACAAGTCACTGGGATCTCAACCTGCTCACCGTTTGCGCGGGTCATAACCACAGTCAGGTCACAACGAGGGCTGATATTGCCAATCACGTCGTAAGTCTCAGTACCGTCGATAGCGTAAGTATTACGAGTATCACCATCCTTGAACTGCAGTGGCAATACACCCATACCAACCAGGTTAGTACGGTGAATACGCTCAAAACCTTCTGCAACGATGGTTTCAACACCTGCCAAACGAACCCCCTTGGCCGCCCAGTCACGTGAAGATCCTTGACCGTAATCGGCACCCGCTATGATGATCAGCGGCTGCTTACGATTCATATAGGTCTCGATCGCCTCCCACATGCGGCTCTCTTGCCCTTCAGGCTCGATGCGAGCCAAAGACCCCTGCTTCACTTCACCGTTTTCGTCACGACACATTTCGTTCAACAACTTAGGGTTGGCGAAAGTGGCACGCTGCGCTGTCAGGTGATCACCACGGTGAGTTGCGTAAGAGTTGTAATCTTCCTCGGGAAGACCCATCTTAGCGCAGTACTCGCCCGCAGCACTGGAGGCTTGAATTGCATTAGAAGGAGACAAATGATCGGTAGTAATATTGTCACCTAGCACCGCTAGAGGACGCATACCTTTCATAGTACGTTCCCCGGCTAGCGCGCCTTCCCAGTAAGGAGGACGACGAATATAGGTAGTCTGTGGGCGCCAGTCATACAATGGACTAGGAGATTTCTCTACGGCTCCGAGGTCAAACATCGGAACGTAAACCTGGTTAAACTGTTCAGGTTTAACACTTGCGGCAACAATCGCATCAATCTCTTCGTCGCTAGGCCAGATATCTTTCAGCGTAACAGGGTTACCATCTTGGTCTTTACCCAGTACGTCTTTTTCGATATCAAAACGTATGGTTCCAGCAATTGCATAAGCTACCACCAATGGCGGTGACGCCAAAAATGCCTGCTTAGCATGTGGATGGATACGACCATCGAAGTTACGGTTACCAGACAGTACAGCGGTAGAGTACAGATCACGGTCAATGATCTCCTGTTGGATCTTTGGATCCAACGCACCACTCATACCATTACAGGTAGTACAGGCATAGCCGACAATACCGAAGCCGAGTTTTTCCATCTCAGGCAGCAGACCTGAATCTTCCAGGTATAATTTCGCTACCTTAGAACCCGGGGCGAAAGAAGTCTTGACCCAAGGCTTGCGCACCAGCCCCAGCTCGTTTGCTTTACGCGCCACTAAACCTGCAGCCACTACGTTGCGTGGATTAGAAGTATTGGTACATGAAGTGATGGCGGCAATGATTACAGCACCATCAGGCATCAAGCCCTCTGCTTCTTCAGATTGCGCTTTATCCAGATCAACGGCGATACCACGAGATTCAAGATCCGAAGTCGGCAGACGACGATGAGGATTCGAAGGACCCGCCATATTACGACATACAGTCGACAGATCGAATTCAAGTACACGCTCGTACTCAGCTTCAACCAGATCATCAGCCCAGAGGCCGGTTTCTTTGGCATACTGCTCTACCAGAGCAACCTGCTCAGGTTCACGACCAGTCAGCTTCAAGTAATCGATAGTCTGCTGATCGATATAGAACATACCAGCAGAAGCACCGAATTCAGGTGTCATGTTAGAGATAGTTGCGCGGTCACCGATAGTCAGATCAACAGCACCATCTCCGAAGAACTCCAGGTAAGAGGAAACAACTTTTTCGTTACGTAGGAACTCAGTGATAGCTAGTACGATGTCAGTAGCAGTAATGCCTGGCTGGCGCTTACCGGTCAACTTAACACCAATGATATCGGGAAGACGCATCATTGATGGGCGACCCAGCATTACGGTTTCAGCTTCCAAACCACCCACACCGATAGCGATAACACCCAAAGCATCAACGTGTGGCGTGTGGCTGTCGGTACCAACACAGGTATCAGGGAAAGCAACACCATCACGCGCTTGGATCACGGGAGACATTTTCTCCAGATTGATCTGGTGCATGATGCCGTTACCCGCCGGAATCACGTCAACATTATCAAAAGCGGTCTTACACCACTCGATAAAATGGAAACGGTCATCGTTACGACGGTCTTCAATGGCACGGTTCTTTTCAAAAGCTTCAGGGTCAAAACCAGGGGCTTCAACAGCTAATGAGTGATCGACAATCAACTGTGTCGGAACTACAGGATTAACCTTAGCAGGATCACCACCTTGATCAGCGATCGCATCACGAAGTCCGGCAAGGTCTACCAGAGCGGTTTGACCGAGGATGTCGTGACAAACTACGCGCGCTGGGTACCAAGGAAAATCCAAATCTTGTTTACGCTCAATAAGCTGCTTCAGAGAATCTGTCAGTGAAGCAGGATCGCAGCGGCGTACCAGCTGCTCAGCCAATACACGAGAGGTGTATGGCAATTTCGCGTAGGAACCAGCCTGGATAGCTTCGACAGCCGCACGGGTGTCATAATAATCCAGACCTGTACCGGCGAGAGATTTACGGTATTCAGTGTTCATAACTTAATCCACCGAGTAGTGTTCGGAGAAGTTGGTGCAAATGAGATAAGCATCACATCCGCACCCTTTTCATAAATTTGTTCGCTGACGAGATTAGTCACGCTCTTCGATCGGTACCCACTGACTGCTTTCTGGACCGGTGTAATCCGCACTTGGACGGATGATACGGTTATCAGCACGCTGCTCGAATGCGTGAGCTGCCCAACCAGTCAGACGTGAACATACGAAGATCGGCGTAAACAGCTTGGTTGGAATACCCATGAAGTGATACGCAGAAGCGTGGAAGAAGTCAGCATTACAGAACAGCTTTTTCTCGCGCCACATAACTTCTTCACAGCGAACAGATACGGGGTAAAGAACGGTGTCATCAACGTCCTTGGCCAACTTCTCGGACCAACCTTTGATAACGGCGTTACGAGGATCTGACTCGCGGTAGATCGCGTGACCGAAGCCCATAATCTTGTCTTTGCGTTCCAACATAGCCAGCATTTCACGCTCAGCTTCGTCGGCACTCTTCCAGTTTTCGATCATATCCATGGCGGCTTCGTTAGCACCACCGTGCAGAGGGCCACGCAGTGTACCGATCGCACCGGTAATCACAGAGTGGATATCCGACAGAGTGGAAGCACAGACACGGCCAGTGAAAGTAGAAGCGTTGAATTCGTGCTCTGCGTACAGGATCAGAGAAACGTTCATCACCTTGGTATGCAGTTCGTTTGGCTTCTCGCCCTTCAGCAGGTGCAGGAAGTGACCGCCGATGGAGTCATCATCAGTTTCAGTTTCAATGCGAACACCGTCGTGACTGAAGCGGTACCAGTAGTTGATGATGGACGGGAATACCGCCAGCATGCGATCAACTTTGTCCTGCTGCTCGGAGAAATCGTTTTCCATCTCCAAGTTACCCAGCATGGAACAACCGGTACGCATAACATCCATTGGATGCGCGTCAGCAGGAATCTGCTCAAGAACGGTTTTCAGAGGCTGTGGAAGGCCACGCAGACCCTTCAGCTTAGTAACGTAGGCATCCAATTCGGCTTGGTTAGGCAGCTTGCCTTTCAACAACAGGTAAGCCACTTCTTCAAAGCTAGCCTTCTCTGCCAGTTCAACCATGTCATAACCACGGTAAGTTAGGCCAGCACCGGTCTTACCCACAGTACAGAGTGCAGTACTACCCGCGGATTGTCCACGCAGGCCTGCGCCACCTAGTTTCTTATCAACCATCATAAACTCCTATTGTGCTGTGTCTCTTATTACTTGTTTTTACCTTCGGCGAACAACGCATCCAACTTCTGCTCGAAGTCGTGGTAGTTCAAGAAATCGTACAGTTCCATACGGGTCTGCATCAGGTCGACCACATCCTTCTGGTCACCTTTTTCAAGAATGTTTTCATATACAGTCAGTGCCGCTTTATTCGCTGCGCGGAAAGCACTCAGCGGGTACAGCACCATGGCGCAACCGACTTCACCCAGCTCTGCTTTGTTGAACAGAGGTGTAGCACCGAATTCAGTAATGTTAGCCAGAAGAGGCACATCACCGATGGCTGCGCTAAAGGCTTTATAGTCTTCCAGAGTGTGTACAGCTTCAGCGAAGATTCCATCAGCACCGGCTTCAACACAGGCAAGAGCGCGCTCAACCGCAGCGTCTAGGCCTTCCATCTGGAACGCGTCAGTACGGGCGATCAGGAAGAAATCATCATCAGTTTTACCGTCTGAAGCAGCTTTAACACGGTCAGTCATTTCACCCAGAGATACGATCTCTTTATTAGGGCGATGACCACAACGCTTCTGGGCAACCTGATCTTCAATGTGGCAAGCTGCGGCGCCGGCTTTGATCATCTCTTTAACGGTACGCTGGATGTTGAAAGCACCACCCCAACCGGTGTCGATGTCAACTAGCAGAGGGGTTTCAACAGCACTAGAGATACGGCGAACATCTTCCAGAACGTCGTTGCAGGAAGTCATGCCCAGGTCAGGCAGGCCGTAAGAGTGGTTAGCTACACCGCCGCCGGACAGATAGATTGCCTGGTGGCCTACACGGGTTGCCATCATCGCGTGATAAGCATTAGTAGTACCGACAATCTGTAACGGACTATTTTCGGCCAGGGCCTTGCGGAAACGTCCGCCTGCGGTCAATTTCTCTGACATAGTTTTTACCCTCATGATTCCTGTTTCTGTTTTAGTTTTTTCTCGATGTTTTTTCTTGCCGCGCTAATATGGCGACGCATTAACATCTCCGCCAATTCGCCGTCACGATGTTCAATCGCATCAACGATATTGTGGTGTTCTTTGAGTGCCCGAATTGGACGGGAGCTGGAAACGCTAAACTGGTAACGGTACATACGTACCAGGTGATAGAGCTCTCCACCTAGAAGCTCTAGCAATTTTGTATTCTTACTGCCCTGTACAATTCGATAGTGGAAATCCAAATCGCCCTCTTTCTGAAAGTAGGAGCGTCCATCTGTCTCTTGCAAGCTACGCTCATGCTCTTCCAGCAAATTGCGCAGACTGACTATTTCCTCTTCGGTCATATTCTGAGCAGCCAGTCGACAAGCCATACCTTCCATCGCTTCGCGAACATGATAGATCTCAATCAGTTCAGTGAATGAAAGGGAAACAACCCGCGCACCCACATGGGGAATACGCTGAACCAACCGCAAACCTTCAAGACGACGAATCGCTTCGCGTAAAGGACCTCGGCTAATACCGTAGGTTTTAGCCAGCTCAGGCTCACTAATCTTGTAACCCGGTGGAATGTCACCCTTAACGATTGCGGTAACAATATCCTGACAGACACGATCAGCTAAGGTGCGCGATTCTGGCTGTGCATGTGTTAATGCGGATACAGTGGAGTTCATACCGTCTACGCCTTCAGATTGTCGACAATGTTATTTTTTAAACACTCTATATTGTCATTTTCGGGTCGTCAACCCATATATTGTCAACAGTAGACAAAAGTATAGCGGGATATCCCCTATGTTTCGGGAAAAACAACAAGAAAGGTTTTCAAGAAGGAAGAAAAAGCTATTAAACCGCTGCATAGCCCCTGTTTTTCGGGGCCTGCAGGCCAATTTGAGGTATTAGAAATTACTCAGTGAGGGATTCGACCGGTTTTCTATCCAGATACTGAGCCATATCTTCGTTAATTAGCCGAGCTATCTGGCGAGGCTTCTGGAAAGGCAGACTATGATCACAGCCTTTAACGCTATGGTAGTTCCAGTTATCACTGTGATGAGCTAAATGCAGGTGGTAGTCATGCATCGCTTGAACACTGCGACCTCCGATAAAGCAGCTAACATTAGCCTGCTGAGTCAGCAGCAATTCCCGATCCAGGCGCTTGCTGGCCTCGGTCACCGCATCCAAAGCATTGGCAAAACCCAACGCCCGATGATTCAATCGCTCGATGATCATCTGTTCTGATTTTGGTGACGGTACACGGTTTGGAGAGATTGTATCCAGAAACATCATCACACCCGCTTCAGCATCTTTTCCATCCCGTAATACCTGCGCCGCAGCGGAATAGTTATCTCGAAGACCGACCACTTCTGCCACCGAAGCTCGATCCAAAAGCGCCGGCTCCAGCAATATCTGCTTGTGTACCCGCGCCGGATATTCGGCCTTTAACAGCATGCTGATCAAACCGCCAAAGGAGTATCCAGCCAGATCCACAGCCCACCAACCCAGTTGATCCAGTAATCCGATTACATCACCCAGAACCTCTTCCGCCGTGTAGCTATGCTCGTTGCCATCCAGGTATTGCGTTTCCCCCATCCCTCGAAGGTCAGGCACCAGGATTTCACTCCAATGAGTTAGATGCTCAATCATCGCTTCCCAGGTGAACTGGCCCGCTACACCAGCACCATGAAGCATCAACAAACGGCGAGGGCTGGGATGATACTTATTTCGATAGATGCGATAGCGAATAATCTGGTCATCGGTAACCAGTTGCTCAGTCTGGAGGTGAAAATGCTGCTTCATAGGTAATAAATACATTGCCGACGATAATTGGCAGATTGTAGACAATCTTGATTTTGGCAACCAGCGCTTTTCTTCCTTTAAACTCTTTATATCCTCGCTAGGGGATTAGCAAATGAGTACAATGCCTCCCTTACCTCGCAACATTTATCAATAGTTCAGCCAGAAGTTAAAGTCGGTGCACAAGATATCCCTTCCCTACAACGCTGACAGCGCTTTGCTGTTTCAGCGAATTCGGCACTTGCCCTACCCCGCTCTGCTGGACAGTGGTAATCAGGCCGATCTGAAAGGACAATTTGATATCTTGTGCGCAGCTCCGGTATGCCGGGTAGTCGCCGACCAGGGAAAATGCTGGAAACTGGATAGCCAAGGTCAACAGACGGAAATAGACAGTCCTCCATTTCAAGCTCTTAAAAAAGTCCTGCTGGAGTACGGTTTTCTCGAACGCTGCCAGGAGCATCCACGCATACCTTTTATGGGTGGTGCCTTGGGTTACTTCAGTTATGACCTGGGTCGATATCTAGAAACACTGCCTGAGATCTCAGAGGATGACATCCCTCTGGCGCAGATGCAGATGGGCATTTACCTGTGGGCGATCGTTGTCGACCACGAACAACAAAGCTGCAATCTGATCTACACCGGCGATGACCAACATACCCAGATGCAAGCGCTGGCCCGGCATATCAGCATCACACCCGCTTCGCCGGAAGAATTACCTCAGTCCTTTAAACTGCTGAAGCCATTCCAATCCAATCTAGACAAGGAAGGATATCAGCAACGGTTTGACCGAATTATCAACTATATCCGCAGTGGCGACTGTTATCAGGTTAATTTGGCGCAGCGCTTTAGCGCATCCTATAGCGGCGATAGCTGGCAAGCCTACCAACTGCTTCGTAAAGCTGCTCCGACCCCCTTTTCCACCTACCTAGAAGTAGACGGCGGCGAACTACTGAGCTTGTCACCAGAACGATTTATCCAGGTAGCGGACAGCCAAGTAGAAACAAAACCCATTAAGGGGACCCGCCCCCGTGGCGACAATCCCGACATGGATCGCCAGCTGAAGGAAGCACTGTCAGCCAGCATTAAGGATCGCGCTGAAAACCTGATGATCGTCGATCTATTGCGGAACGATCTTGGCCGAACCTGCACCACCGGCAGCGTCAGCGTGCCTAAGTTGTTTGCCGTAGAGAGTTACGCCAACGTCCACCATCTGGTTTCTACCATCAATGGTCGCCTAGATTCTGCTGACAAGTGTCTGGAGCTACTAGAGGGTTGTTTCCCAGGTGGATCGATCACCGGTGCCCCGAAAATTCGGGCGATGGAAATTATCGAAGAACTGGAACCCCACCGCCGCTCTGCTTACTGTGGCTCCATCGGTTATATCGGATTCGATGGTCGCGTGGACACCAGTATCGCCATCCGAACATTGGTGGCTAGCAATCAGACACTACATTGTTGGGCCGGTGGCGGAATCGTCGCAGATTCTCAATGCCAGGCGGAATATCAGGAAACCTTTGATAAAGTCAGCAACCTGATCACCCCTCTGGAAAAAGCCTTCTTGCAGAACTAAAAAAGCCGACTATTCAGTCGGCTTTAGAATCTAATATTTAAAGTAGCCCGTTACAGGGTCAGATCCCGTTCACTAGCCTTAATAAACTCTTTCTTCAAATCTTCAAAGGTTTGTACCGCCGGGAACTGCGGAAACTCTTCGATGACATTATCCGGCGCGTGGAACAGAATACCGGCGTCAGCTTCGCTCAGCATGGTGGTATCGTTGTAGGAATCACCGGCAGCAATAACGCGGTAGTACATGGTTTTGAAGGCTAGTACCGATTGACGCTTAGGGTTCTTTTGACGAATCACATAATCTACGACTCGGCCGTTTTCATCAGCAACCAAACGATGGCAGAACAGCGTTGGGAAACCCAGCTGGCGCATCAGCGGCTGAGAAAACTCGTAGAAAGTATCGGAAAGAATAACGACTTGAAAACGCTCACGCAGCCAGTCGATAAAATCACGGGCACCTTCCAGCGGCGCCAGCTTGGCGATGGTTTCCTGAATTTGAGGCAGAGTCAGACCATGCTCATCGAGAATCCGCAGACGTTGCTGCATCAACACATCGTAATCGGGAATATCACGGGTGGTCGCCTTCAGCTCCTCAATACCGGTCTCTTCGGCAAATGCGATCCAGATCTCCGGTACCAACACCCCTTCAAGGTCTAAACATGCGACTTCCACATCGTTCTCCTAGCAGCCATCAGAAAATGAAAGCAGGACTCTACCCTGCTTTCCCATGGGACGCAATTGGACATTTCACGGCAAAATGATCAAACACAACCCTGCTGACTAGTACTCAGGGAGTTCGATGTGACTGAACAGCGAATCAAGATCATTTCGGTTGCTGCAGGCAACCGCTTTATCTACCAATTCGGGGGTTAGGTGGGGGGCAAAAGCACGAATAAAGTCATACATATAACCCCGCAGGAAGGTCCCACGGCGGAACCCGATCTTGGTAGTACTGGATTCGAACAGATGGCTGGCGTCGATAGATACCAGATCGCCATCCATTTCAGGCTCATAGGCCATGCTGGCAATAATGCCGACCCCAAGACCCAGGCGGACATAAGCTTTGATAACGTCGGAATCTACCGCGGTGAATACCACCTTGGGCTTCAAGCCGGCGTTGTTAAAGGCATCATCAAGCTTGGAGCGACCGGTGAATCCAAACACATAGGTGACGATGGGAAACTTAGCGAGTTCTTCCAGCTCAAGCTTTTTAACCTGAGCAAGCGGATGATCCTTAGGTACGACGATAGATCGGTTCCAGCGATAGCAAGGCATCATGGTCAAGTTGCTGAAATGGGACAACGCTTCCGTGGCAATAGCAAAATCTACTGTACCATCGGCAGCCATCTCAGATATCTGTACCGGCGTACCCTGCTGCATATGCAAAGAAACATCAGGATAGTCGCTGATAAAATCGCTGATTACACGGGGCAAAGCATAGCGCGCCTGTGTGTGCGTCGTAGCTAACGCCAAAGCGCCTTTGCGCTCATCACTAAACTCCTGAGCCACCTGCTTAATAGTCTCTACTTTACGTAGAATATCAGAGGCGATCTCAAGAATAGATTCACCTGCTTGAGTAACACGAGTCAGATGCTTACCACTACGGGCAAAAACCTCTACGCCCAACTCATCTTCCAGCAGCCGGATCTGTTTACTGATGCCAGGTTGAGAGGTATACAGACTTTGTGCAGTAGCAGATACATTAAGGTCGTGCTTTGCCACTTCGCAGATGTAACGCAGCTGTTGAAGCTTCATTTATTCACCAATTTGCTTAGAGGAGTCTTCCTGAATCCCGTACAACACGCTGCGAGTTCAACTTGCTCCGTAATTTCCCTACCACCGATGCTATTTATACCAACTTACATCAGCAAGTTAGGCCTAGGTTATTAGCACAAAAGGAAATGTTTATATTACTTTTAAGAATATAGCTTAATTAGCAATCGTTCAATAATTAAACTTACTACTTTGGAACGAGTTTTGAGGGTATCTAACGTCAAGCAGGGCCTTTCCGCCCTAGATAGTCTGATCTCAGTAGCTAAATCATCTAAGACTTAAGGATAAAACCGATGATATCTCGGACAGTACAACTCTCGCTAAACCTTTACACCTCTCGCTAAACCTTTGCCTGAGCATGCAATCGGCGAATCTGCTCTTCCTGAGCAATCATCTTTTTCTGGGCACTATTCAGAGATGTCTTTACCCTAACCAGCTCTTCTTTCTGAGCTTTTAGCGACTGACGCATCTCCGATTCTTTACGCATGGAATCGGTACTTTGCTGAGTAAAACGTTGCTGTTCAAATTTTAGATCTGTTTCCAGCTGTTTAACCCGCTCATCCAATCGTTTGTTAATGTTGGTTTCGCTCAACAACCTGGAATTTGCCTGTGAAAGCTTGCGCGTTTGATCTCCGGTGTCCATGCGCATGGATTTCAGCTCTTTTTCCAGACTCTTCACCTGCCCCTGCAGGGTTTCGACCTTCACATCCCTTTTCGCCACTTCCGACTGAAGGTCGTGAATATTTTTGGTCAGTGCGGATTCTTTTTTGCCGGCTTCATCCCTGACCACTCCCAGATTAGTCCGATAGTGACGCAGTTCTGCCTCAGCTTTGGATAACAGCTCCTGATTATGCGCCTGCTCATCCTTCAACCGGCCGTCAAAAGTCCGCTTGGCGTCCTCCAGAGTTTTATTACCGCGCTTGATATCCTGTCGTGCATCCTGTAACTGATCTTCGGTCTGATTACGAAGATTAACTTCTCCAGCCAGATTGGATTTTAGAACCGAGATCTCTGCCTGAAGCACCTTGATTAAGTTTTCTGCTTCCTCTGCCCGCATGTTCTCACGACGGAAACGGGTTTCCAGGGAATCATAATCTTGTCGGCTACTGACCAATAGATCTTCAGATTCTTGCTTTAAGGTCTGAATGCTATGGTCAATGGTCTGATGCTGGTGCGACAGTTGATCCGTCGCTTCCTTGAGAGCATCCTGCCAAAGGTTTGCAATTCCCTGCTGAAGCAGCTCAGGAACTTCAGTCGCTCCCGCAGGCATTATTTGGATCCGCTGCGATAACCCTGTCCACCACTTGGATAGCATCAAATCGACAGAACCGTCGTCTTCAACCCCCAACTGCTCGCAAATACGCTGCACGGTAGGTTGCTCCCCTCCTCGCAGCAAACGATCGGCGATATCTTGGATAACCTCGGGCTTATGGGTAATGCTCATTTCTTAATAACTCAAACCGAATTCTGGGCTGGATTTAACTCTACTCAACGAAGGCAGGCAACTTCTCAATCGCGTTTTCCAGCGTTTTATCTAAAGGGGCGGAAACGGTAATACGCTCTCGACTGTTTGGCAATCGAATCTTGAGTTGATGTGCATGTAGGAACAACCGCTTTATTCCCTGCTGTTTCATACGCTTATTTAATTCATCATCACCGTATTTGTCATCGCCGATAATAGGGTGACCGGCAAACTGGGTGTGAACCCGAATCTGATGTGTTCGCCCGGTAATCGGCTTTGCCTCAATCAAAGTGACATCAGCGAATCGACGCAACACTTGAAATTCAGTCAGCGAATCCTTGCCATCCTGCGATACCTTAACAACCCGCTCACCGGACTTAAGTTCATTTTTTCTTAGCGGCGCGTTAACCTTGCGCTTTCGATTGGGCCAACGACCGACCACCAAAGCCTGATATATCTTATCGACCCGTCCTTCCCGCAGATCCGCGTGGAGAGCTTTGAGCGCACTGCGCTTTTTAGCCACCATGACGCAACCGGAAGTATCTCGGTCCAATCGATGCACCAATTCAAGAAACTTGGACTGTGGTCGCATCTGTCTTAGCGCCTCTATTAACCCCAGGCTAATCCCGCTACCGCCATGGACCGCCAATCCAGAAGGCTTATTGACCACCAGCAACTGATCATTTTCAAACAGAATAGATTCTTCTAACGATTTGGCCAGACCTTGCCCTACCGTAGCAGGAGTTTTACTGGTGCTGACTCGCACTGGGGGTATTCTAACCAGATCGCCGGGCTGCAAACGATAAGGCGCCTTAACCCGCTTTTTATTAACCCTCACCTCACCTTTGCGAAGGATGCGATAGATCATGGTTTTTGGAACACCCTTCAGTTGGGCGATCAGAAAATTGTCTATACGCTGATCACAAGAATCCTGATCAATTTCCACCCAACGGACCGCTGGTCGTTTGTTTTCCTCGGTATCACTCATCTGTGAACTACTTGCTTCCTGAACAATTTGCCGATGATGGCAAGAGCTGTTATATTGTTGCGTCGCCCAAAACGGTCATAATCTTACGTAATTGGATGCAATTAAAGAGGTTATGGCAAGGCGGATAAGGCCCGCATTGTAACCGATTCCTGATATAGGATCAGGATAAAAACGCGGTTCGTTATACAAATTTTGATTGGGTAGCTGAAACGGGAACCATTGAAACCCATCGGCTACTCAAGAAAGTTAAGTCGCGCCCACTGAGGCAACGCGATAAAGAATTGATTTATGCCTTGTGTTTAAGTGGAGATGTGCTTCAGCCCGTGGATCGAAGGCCCTGATTAGAGTAAAACAGGCGCACCAAATTTAGCCTTTAATTGGCTTATCCGAGAAGGCTGCAGATTCCTCCACACATAGGTTTCTTAAACAACTGGCGTGGTTTACATACCGCCAAACGCTGCAAAAACAGCAAGTTAGGCAACACCTTACAGGTGCGATTGCCAGTACTGCTATTGCGGCGCTGCTACTTGGCAGCTAAAAAGAGATCAACTGCACGCATAAACATATCGATTCCGAGATTCGATACTCGTTGACTGAAGTGAGGTGCGTTTATTTACTAAGAGTGAATAACCACCTATGAAAAGAATGCTAATCAACGCAACTCAACCCGAAGAGTTGCGTGTTGCCCTGGTAGATGGCCAGCGTCTGTATGATCTGGACATCGAGTCTGGAGCAAGAGAACAGAAAAAAGCCAATATCTACCTGGGTAAAATCACCCGTGTAGAACCCAGCCTGGAAGCTGCGTTTGTAGACTTTGGCGCTGAACGTCACGGTTTTTTACCCCTTAAAGAAATTTCCCGAGACTACTTCAACAAAGCTCCTTCCGAGATCAAGGGTCGCGTCAGTATTAAAGATGTGATCAACGAAGGTCAGGAAGTGATTGTCCAGGTAGACAAAGAGGAACGCGGCAACAAGGGCGCAGCCCTCACGACCTTTATCAGTCTTGCTGGTCGCTATCTGGTACTGATGCCCAATAATCCCCGTGCTGGCGGCATCTCCCGTCGCATCGAAGGCGATGAGCGTACCCAGCTTCGTGAAGCACTGAACCAAGTCAACATCCCCAGCCAGATGGGCGCTATCGTCCGTACCGCTGGCATTGGCCGCACCCCTGAAGAATTACAATGGGATCTGGACTACCTGATGCAGCTGTGGACATCTATCAAAGATGCAGCCAAGCAGAAGAAATCACCTGTCCTGATCTACCAGGAAAGCAACGTTATCATCCGCGCGATCCGCGACTATCTGCGCCAAGATATCGGCGAAGTTCTGATCGATAACGAAGAGGTTCAGCAAGAAGCCCTCAGTTTCATCCAACACGTCATGCCTGGCTACGAAAGCAAGGTCAAGTTGTATCAGGATGAAACCCCGCTGTTCAACCGCTTCCAGATCGAATCCCAGATTGAAACCGCCTTCCAGCGTGAAGTACGACTACCTTCCGGCGGCTCTATCGTTATCGATCCAACGGAAGCACTGGTATCCATCGATATCAACTCCGCCCGCGCTACCAAAGGTGGTGACATTGAAGAGACAGCGCTTCAAACCAACCTGGAAGCTGCTGACGAGGTTGCTCGTCAACTTCGACTACGAGACATCGGTGGTTTGATCGTTATCGACTTTATCGACATGAGCCCGGTTCGCAATCAACGTGAAGTTGAAAACCGTATGCGCGACGCCCTCAAGGTTGACCGTGCACGCGTCCAACTGGGTCGTATTTCTCGTTTTGGTCTGTTAGAGATGTCCCGCCAGCGTCTACGCCCTTCCCTGGGTGAAACCAGCGGTATCGTTTGTCCACGATGCAGTGGCCAAGGCACTATCCGTGACGTAGGCTCTCTGGCTCTGTCCATCATGCGCCTGCTTCAGGAAGAGGCAGCAAAAGAGCGTACCGCCCAGATTCGCGCTATCGTACCTATCAACGTAGCGACTTACTTGCTCAACGAAAAGCGTGCCAATATTGCGGAAATTGAGCAGCGTTACAGCACTGAAGTACTGGTGGTTCCCAATCCCAATATGGAGACGCCTCACTACGAAGTTGTCCGTTTGCGCGATGATGCTACCGAAATCATCAGCAACAGCGCCACGGCAAGCTATCAACTGACACCCGAGCCCCATGGAGATCTGGAAGAGATTACCAGCCCTCCTGTGGTACCACGTCCGGAAGCTGTCGTTAAAGGGGTTACCCCAAGCAAACCGGCTCCTGCGCCTTCCCCAGAAGAACCCAAGCGCAAAACCAGCCTGCTGGCAGCAATTGCCTCACTGTTTACTTCCGCTGACCCCGAGCCGAAAAAGGAAGAAAAGAAAACAGCTGCGCCGAAGCGCCAGTCTGAAGGCAAGCGTGGCGGATCTGACCGCAGTCGCGGACGCAATCGCAAACGTCGTAATGATCGTGATCGCGATTCTCAATCAGCGTCTAGCGCAAGCGAGAAGCAATCCGGTGACAACAAACAACAACCCGAAAAGAGTAAAGCGTCTGGAGACGGGGAACGTCGATCTCGTCGTCGTAGTGAAGGCGGTAGAAAACGCAGTCGCGACGATCGCAAGCCAGCAAACGAACCGACTACACGAGAAAATGAAGCGCTGGCTAACGATGACAGCAATAAGAGTGCAGAAACCGAAAGCGACAAGCCTAGTCGTCGTGAACGGGGCAACCGTCGCCGTCGTGACCGCTCCGAGCGAGCTGGTCGCCGCTCCGGTGAACGTGGCAACCGCGAAGAAGTAGCTAAGCAACTAGAAACTGCTGAGGTAAAAAACGACAACGCTGAGGAAAAGGCTGTAGAAGCTATCGCCGAAGCACAACAAACACCTACCCCGGAAGTTACAGAACAAACCTCAGAGAAGCGCTCTCGTCGTTCTCGCGGCTCCTCCAGAAAAGAGAGAGGCAACGAGAATCAAGACGATGCTCAGGCAGCGAATGCTGACCAGACAGCAGCAACCGACTCTGAGGCTTCTCAACAGGCGCCAAAGGTCCCTGCAGTCGTAGCTGAAGAAAAGTCGACGACCACAGAAATTGCCAAGGTTGACGATAAGTCCGATACTCCAGCTAAGGACACAGCTCCGGTAGCCGAAGCAACCGTGCAAGCCCAACAGGAGGAAGCTACGGATAAATCCCCCAAGCAGCAGTCTACTCCAGTAGCTGCAGAACCTGCTCCTGTAACTGAAATAGCTACAGCGACTGAAGAAAAGGTTAGCGAGACCGAAGCAGCTGCCGAGGCGGAGAATACTGTTTCTGAAGCGCCAAAAGCTGACGTCCAATCAGAGAAGCTTGACGCAGCTCCTCGCCGATCTGCCCGTCGTGCAGCTAACGATCCTAGAGAAGTACGCCGCCGCAAGCGGGAAGAGGAAACTAAGCGCAAGGCTGAAGCAACGGTTGAACCCGCAGCGACTGCAGAACCCGCTGCAGAAGAGCCAACAGCGCCTGTGGCAGAATCTGCCAGCAAACCATCTGAGCCTGCTCCTACAGCTCCTGTACCTGAAGCTATCGCTCAACCAGAGCTAAGCTTTGAGAGCAAGCCAGAGCCTGAAGACGTCAAGCCTTCAGAACCGGCTACTGTTGCTGAACCTGCCGAAGAAGCTAAGATCGATTCTCAATCACCTACTCAGGAAACTGAAGCTGAAACGACTGAGAAATCACAGTAACAGGGCAACACTCTGAAACAAAAGGGTGGCTTTTTAGCCGCCCTTTTTTATCCCTGAAGTTTGCATAAAATGGAGAAATGATGGAAGTTGTCTCTCGGTCAATGACAGTTGCTACTGACTCACAGTAGGATAGCCATAGCGGTTCGATATTGCCCAATGAAACAGAGCAGCAATCTCCGAACCAGCCCCCGCTAACCCAGCTAATTCAAAACTTTACCGGGACAACAGAGAGTGAATGAATTAATCGCAATTGTTGAAGACGACCCGGACCAGCGGCAAAACTACATCGACGTTATAAGCCGTCGCGACTACAGAGTTGAAGCCTACGGCAGCCGCAGTGAAGCCCTCGACGGATTCAGCAAACATCGCCCTGACCTGGTTATTCTGGATATCATGCTGGGTGACGACCGAGATGGTGGTTTTCATATCTGCCAATCCCTGATCCAACAATATCCCGAACTCCCCATCATTTTTCTGACCAGTCGAAGTGATGAGATTGATCAGGTCTTCGGCTTACGCCTTGGTGCCTGGGATTACCAAACCAAGCCCGTTTCCCTGACTATTTTGGTAGAACGTATCGCCGCAATGCTAAAAATTGCTGCTAGCAGAAACAACTCCGAAGCCGCACCCAGTGCCAACGGAAGCCTGCAACTGGATTGTGATCGAGTTGTCGTGAAATGGAAGCAATACCGAATTCCTCTGACCGTGACAGAATGCGCACTTCTTAATGTTATCGTTTCCAAAGCCGGAGGTGTGGCTAGCTATGATGAACTGGCCGAGGTGACCCGCCAAACCCTGGTGACCAATAACACAATCAACACCCATATCCGTCACATTCGTAACAAATTTCTTAAGGCGGATTCCGAGTTCGACGCCTTGGACAATGTTTATGGTGCTGGCTACTTGTGGAGAGAGCGATAAAGACCATGCGCTTTCCCCTGCGTACACAACTGCTGTTGCTCAGCCTCGGCCTGCTTATCCTACCTTGGTTAAGTTACCGATATATCAGCGACATTCAGACCTTTTTGGTTAAAGGCCAGGAGCAAGCACAGCTACTGACCACCCAGGCCATCGCTACTGCTCTGCAGGACCGGCCAGAACTACTGACAGAACTGCCCAGCAAGACCACGACTAAACAACAAACTCTGCTCTACGCCTACCCCACAGATACCCACCTGCTCGCCGATGGTTATGCCGAAGAGTGGCAGGGCAGCGCTCAGCCAGACAGCTTCGGACCAAATTCCTCAGCCGACAATCTAGACCCGTTATCCATGGATCTTCGTTTTCTGCAACGGGGAGAACAGCTATATCTACTGGCGCAGGTAAAAGACCACTATCCTGTCTATCGACATCCAGGTTATCAACGGTTGGATACTTCCGACCAGCTACGCCTGACCATCGGCGATCAGCATTTTGTGGTCACCGCAGAAGGGGTCGGCTCGGTACAGGTATTCAGTACCAATTCCCGTTGGCGCTACGCCCAGCCCCGATCCACCAGCAACCCGATCAGAGGCGGCTGGGTTGAAATAGACGGCGGTTATCAGGTTGAACTACAGATCCCGTTGTCTCTTGTGGCAAACGCAGCAAGGTTTCAGGTTGAAGCACTGGATATCGATGACACCGTTAATCGTACCGTACTCGATCAGGTCAGCAGCGGCACACCCTACTCCAGTCGTTTGTTAGTGCACTCACCGGAACTGCAAAAAATAATCCGTGGTCTAAAACGCAGCGACCGCCATGTCTGGATTCTTGACCGTCACCAGCAGATCCGGGCGGTATCAAACACCCACGATGCAACGCCCAACATTCTGCAGCGCCACACCTCGATAATCTCCAGGGCACTCTCTGGTCTTCCGGCGCTGACCCATTATCGCGATGGCGATAAAGAATTCATTCTGGCGGCACAACCCATCGTTGATAAACAGGGTGCACCGCTGGGCGCTACTGTAGTTGAGATGGCTACCGATGAAATTCTCGATCTCCAGCGCGCCACTCTGATTAAATCAGCACTGGCCAGCGCTCTGGCATTAGCAATACTGATTACTGGTCTACTGTTTTTTGCCTATAGGCTAACCCGGAGAATCCAACGACTGCAGCGTCAAACGGCTCAGATCACCGATCCCCAAGGGCGCATCGTCAATCCCCACTTAACGGCAGAGACTCACAGCAACGATGAACTTGGCGATCTGGCAAAAGATATGTCCTCTCTGGTTGATAGGCTCAATCAATACACCCAATTTTTGGAACGAATGCCCCGGACACTGCGCCACGAACTCAGCAACCCGCTCAATACCATCAGCACTTCATTGCAGATGATTAGAGAGCAGTTGGATGAGCGACAGCAGCTTGAACAGCCAAGGAACTATCTGGCCAGCGCAGAACGGGGCGTTAACCGCCTCAACCTGATCATCAACAGCCTTGCAGAAGCGGCCAGCCTTGAAGAAAGCTTAGCCAACGAACCCCTTACCCCTCTCAACCTCAGCCAGTTGGTTAGAGGTTATTGCAAGCACCTGGTTATACAGCATCCCATCAATGTTGAAGTCACCGAGGCAGACGCTTGGATTGCCGGTAGCAGCACACGACTAGAACAACTTCTAGATAAGCTAGTGGACAACGCCATCGATTTTTCACTACCCCAAGCACCGATACAGATTCGATTAAAAGAGAATCAGCAATATTGGTTGCTACAAATTCACAACCAAGGCCCTGCTATCCCCGACGATATCAAGGACAGTATGTTTGATTCGTTGGTATCAATTCGAACAACTAAGGCAGTAACCGGAGATCAAAACGGTTGTCATTTGGGGATTGGATTGTTTGTGGTCAAAACCATTGCCAGCCATCATTTGGCACAGGTAGAGGCTTTAAACATCGACAATGGTGTCTGTATTCAGATCGGTATACCCAAGCAGAGCCATAGTGCCTGATCATCGTCACCTTATGCAATCAAGCATGGTTACCATTCAAAGCACTCCTCTGGCTAAGCGCAGTAGTCAGTAACAGCGCGGTTCTATCTCCAGCGCCACCTGAAAACGTTTCTTGATATCCGCTTGGATTCGCTGAGCCAGCGCCAATACCTCTTCGCCAGTCGCCCGCCCGTAGTTAACCAACACCAACGCCTGGCGATCATGAACCCCCACATCGCCCTGGCGATGACCTTTCCAACCACTGCGATCAATCAACCAGCCAGCAGCCAGTTTCATTCCGTTAGGATCAGGATAGGCAACCATATCCTGATACTTCAGTTTTAAATGCTGGAAGTGATCTTGAGTCACAACCGGATTCTTAAAGAAACTGCCGGCATTGGCGAGTTTTAGCGGATCAGGTAGTTTCGACTGGCGAACGGCAACAACCGCATTGAAAAGATCCTTAGGCGTTGGTGATTCCACCTCAGACAACGCCTGTTCCAGCGCACCATAACCAAGCTGAAGTTCAGCTCTGCGGCGCAATCTAAAGGTTACCGACAGAACGATATAACGATCAGGAAATTGGGATTTAAATAAGCTGTCGCGATAACCAAACTGGCAGTCCGAACAACTGAATGCTCGTACCTGGCCGGTTTCTCGATCCAGAGCCGTGAGCGAAATCAAATAGTCTTTGATTTCGACACCATAGGCGCCGATATTTTGAATAGGAGCAGCACCAACTGTACCGGGAATCAGCGCTAGATTTTCCAACCCATGGCCACCACGATGCATGCACTGTTCAACAAACTGGTGCCAATTTTCACCGGCTTGTGCGGTAACCTCAACCCAGTCTGAGTCGAGTTCATTCCACTCCAGCCCTTGAAGCGCAATATGAATCACAAGACCCTTAAAATCCTGGGTCAGGATCAGGTTACTTCCGCCTCCCAACAGCAAAACTGGCAGAGATTTATCGTTTGCAAAATTGAGGGCTTGCTGGATTTGCGATTGATTTTTTACCTCGGCAAAGTACTGCGCCTTGGCGCTGATAGCCAAAGTATTAAACGTGCTGAGGTCAACGTTTTCCTGAATCACCCATCAACCTCTGAGTCTAACCTTGATCTCTTGCAACAGCCCATCGGCTGCAGCTTCGGCAAGATCGAGCACATATTCGAAACCGTCACTGCCACCATAATAGGGATCAGGAACCTCTTGTTCAGAAAATTGCGGCGCATAGTCAAGAAACAGCTTAACTTGGGCTTTCCCTTGAGGTGGTTGCAACTGCTGCAGATCAAACAGGTTGCTGTTATCCATGGCCAAGATATAGTCAAAAATGTGGAAATCGTCCGATACCACCTGGCGGGCCCTTAAAGAACTAAGATCATAGCCCCGGGATCGAGCGATACGGGCAGAACGCTTATCTGGAGGATTGCCAACGTGATAGGCGGCCGTGCCTGCCGAATCAACCGAAATCAGTGACTGTAATCCCGACTGATCTACCTTATGAGCAAAAACACCGTGGGCAGTGGGTGATCGGCAAATATTGCCAAGACAAACAAAAAGAACAGAGCAACGCCCTATTGACTCAGTCACTTGATCTTCCCCTTAATCATTGAACAAGATCGGAATTAATCAGCAAGCAGCGATCTAACCCGCTCCAGATCTTCTTCGGTATCAACACCCGGTGGTGGCGCTTCATCCGCTGGAGCTACCTGAATATGAGCCCCGTTCCACATCGCCCGCAACTGTTCTAAACATTCGGTGCGCTCAAGGTCGCAAGGGGGCCAGCGTACAAAATCATTCAGCAGTTTGACCCGGTAGGCATAGATGCCGATATGGCGCTGATAGTCATAATCAGAAGGCAGTGTTTTCAGCCCACCCGCTTGGTATTGATCTCGAGGCCAGGGAATAGGCGCGCGGCTAAAATAAAGCGCTCTGCCATTATCATCAGAGACAACCTTAACCACATTAGGGTTCAAGAGACTGTCTATATCTTCAATGGGCTCGGACAGAGTTGCGATGCTAGCCATTGGTTCAGCCGCCAGGTTATGGGCCACCTGATTAATAATACGAGGAGGTATCAAAGGCTCGTCACCCTGGACATTAACGACGATGTCATCCGAATAAAGTCCGAGGAGTGTAACCACCTCCTGCAAACGATCTGTACCAGAGGGATGGTTCTCCGAAGTCATGCAAACTTCAGCTCCGAATTTGCGCGCAGCCTGCTCAATACGTTCATCATCAGTAGCGATAATAACCCGCTCGGCTTCGCTCAGGCTGGCGCGCTCATAGACATGCTGAAGCATCGTCTTGCCGGCAATATCCATTAACGGCTTACCGGGGAGGCGGCTGGAGGCATATCGGGCTGGAATAATGACGGTAAAAGCCATACTAAGGCCTGCTAACTAGGAATGGTTTTAACTGGTACAGCCCTATTTCTTCTCACGTTCCTGCGCGGTCATCTCACGGGCTTCGGTCTCCAGCATGACAGGAATGCCGTCGCGAATAGGATAGGCCAAACCGCTGGCATGGCAGAACAGCTCATCGGTATCCTTATTCAACTCCACGGGAGCCTTGGATACCGGACAAACCAGTATGTCGAGTAGTTTTTTGTCCATTAATTGATCCTGACGGGTTCTCAAGATGAGTGACAGCGGCGGTCAGCTCAAATGTTTCGATTTAGCTGTTCAAGAAGCCCCAGCAACTGCTGCTTAAAAGACTCTGGAAGCACCGCGCTAACGGAAAGATAATACCTGTTATCGGCCGCCAATGCGCGACATTTCACTGCATCTTTTTCGGTCATCACCGTAACATAATCGTTGTCGAAACTAAGATCGCTGGCCTGGAATTGGTGATGGTCTGAAAAGGGATGTTCACTAACCTGAAAACCCAGTTTGGTTAAGCTGGCGAAAAATCTTGGAGGATTGCCAATTCCCGCCACGCCGTTAACAGGCTGTGGAGACAATTCCACCTTTCCACCATTGAGCTGATGGAAGTCACCAGATTTGAGCGTCATTGGAATGGAATCAGGAATGCTCCAACTGCCACCATTGACAATACAAAAATCAACTTCCTGCAGCCTTTGTTCCGATTCCCGGAGAGGTCCGACCGGTAGACAGTGGCCATTGCCTAATCCCCGCTCACCATCAACCACTGCTATCTCAATATCGCGGGGTAAACGATAGTGCTGCAAGCCGTCATCGCTGATGATGACATCGATATCAAATTCACGGCATAAATACTCAGCGGCGCTGACCCGATCTGGATCAACAACCACAGGACACCCACAGCGCTGGGCAATCATCAACGGTTCATCGCCACAATGTCTGGGATCACTATTTGCGTCTACCTGCATAGGATATTGGGGGGCTTTAGCACCGTATCCCCTGCTAACCACGCCCGGTCTGTGCCCCTGCTGTTTTAGCGTTTCAATAAGCCAAACCACCAGAGGCGTTTTCCCCACCCCACCCACGCTGATGTTGCCGACAATAATCACCGGCGCAGGCAACTCGATTTGCTGAGCGTATGCTTGATTTTTTCGGCGGCGATTAGCCGCCTGAGACGTAAAGAGTTTTTCCAGCGGCCATAGCGGCAACAACCAAGGAGTGGATTGATACCAGAGTCGATCTATTAAACTCATAGGGTTCGGGCGAGTGCTTCAAAGATCACTTTTTGTCACCGTTACCCCGCGTGGTGATACTCAAGTGAACAAAGCCCAGCTGGCCGGCTGCGTCCATCGCCGTCACCACTTTCTGATGAGGGGCCTGAGCGTCAGCCGTAATAACCAAAGGAATATCGGTTTTATTTCGCGCTTCCTTAGCGATCGCTTTTTTGAGGGTTTTCAGCTGCCCGTTAACCAATGGTTTTTCATTGACCGAATACTGGCCCTTGGCGGTGATGGTAATATCGATAACCCGTGGAGTATCCGCAACCTGTTCGACGCTTGCTTTAGGCAAGTCAATTTTCAGATGAGCTTCCTTGGTGAACGTGGTGGAGACCATAAAAAAGATCAACAGCAAGAACACCACATCGATCAGTGGCGTCAGATTAACGCTGACCTCTTCGCTGGACTGTCGTTTAAATCTCACATCAACCTCTTAGGCAGAACGCCGCGACAATTATTCAAAGTCCACTTCACGGTCACCGTGAACGACTTCTACCAGCTTAATGGCTTCTTGCTCCATTTCTACTACCAGGAAATCGACTCGACGAAGAAAGTAACGGTGCATAATCAGCGCAGGAATCGCAACACTGAGTCCAGCGGCTGTAGTGATCAGTGCCTCAGATATACCACCAGCCAAGACATTGGCATTACCGGTTCCCTGAATCATGATTTCGGTGAACACCTTGATCATGCCAACGACGGTACCCAGTAGCCCCAGCAAAGGCGTAACAACCGCAACAGTACCTAGAGGGTTGAGAAAGCGCTCCATTTCGTGGATCACCTTACTGGCGGTTTCCTGGATGCTCTCCTTCATCACTTCACGGCCGTGCTTGGAGTTATTCAGCCCCGTGACGATGATCTGACCAAGCGCGGAACTGGCCCTGAACTTGGCTAGTTTTTCTGCCGTCAGCTCACTTTTTTGTACTAACGACCAGACTTCACCAACCAGATGAGAAGGAGCCACCTTACTCTTGCGCAGAGTCCAGAATCGCTCGATGGAGATAGCCAGCGCTATAACCGAACACAAAAGTATCGGTATCATTAGCAAGCCACCGGATTTTACCAGTTCAAACACCTTTCGCTCCTTTCTCGAATGATGGCGCTAATGTACCACATGTGTGAAAAAAACCCAGGGGCTGCACGTGCTTAGCAAATCGATCACGTTGTCACCTGTATTTTGGCCAAGCAAGGCAGGAGGAGTGATGTCTGGTGGTTCCAGATGAACGACGAATAACGCTGCATGGCCTAAATACAGGAACAACCCAAAGGGACGGGTCCATTTTTCCTTAATGCTGCGTTACTGTTCACTCTAGTAGAATAACTACTCTACATTCACTGTGCCTTGCCTTAAGAAAAAAATGGAAACCGTCGTGACGATTTCATAGGTTCGAGCAGCCCCTAGTTCCACCAGTAGTGTTGTTTTTTCTCAGTATATTCGATCAAAAGTAGCGGTTGTTTAACAGAAGACTGCACAGAAATTGCTCCAGACTTAGCCGTATCATACACAGGAATCTCCCGCTGCCGGATTCGCTTGATTACAGAAGGATGTGGATGACCAAATCGATTTCGATAGCCACTACTGACAATCACCATTTCGGGTGAAACCTGATCCAGAAAAGAGTCTGACGACGAGCTTTTACTGCCGTGATGGGGCGCCAGCAAAATATCTACATTCAAAAACTCTCCGTACTTTTTCAGCAATTGTTCTTCAACTACTGTTTCTATATCGCCGGTCAGCAATACTGAACTCTGTAGTCCAGAGATTTTCAGTACACAGGAGCGGTTGTTACGGCTACTGCTATGATTAGGTTTAGATAGAGCTGTTGATTTTAGAAGCGACTTTGGAAATGCAAGAGGTTGTGGGTGCAATAGTTCGAAATCGACTCCATCCCAATGCCAACGTTGGCCCGCATAACAGGGTGTTGTCGCAATCCCTTCAAAACGAGCGGAAGAGATCACTCTTTCAGGTTCAAAGGCTTTAACGATATTCACGGCTCCGCCAGCGTGATCATTATCACCGTGACTGATCATCAGCAGATCCAACTGGTGGATGCCTCTTTGACGCAAATAAGGTTCGACTACCGCCTCTGCCAAATTAAAACCACTCCTAAATGACCTGCCGGTATCGTAGAGCATACGATGGTTGGCCGTTTCCACTACGACCGACAATCCCTGTCCGACATCAAGAGTCGTTAATCGAAATTCGCCATCCCTAAAGGGTTGAGTTGAGCCGGTCAACATCGGTAACCACAACAAAGTACCCAGCCAGCGACCGGGAAAGGCTGCCGGCAAAAACAATACCAGCACCCCAAGCAGCGCCATTACCAAGGCACCGTAGGAGATAACCGGAGGATGCCAGATCCAATTCAAATTTGAATCCATCCAGGCAAGAAACTGAAATCCAAGCTGTATCAGTACTCCACAACCATGGAATCCTAATGCGGAAAGTTGATCCGATATAGCAGCCGCAATTAGTGATACGAACGCCAACGGCAATAACAGAAAACTCACTACTGGCACTGCAATCAGATTTACCAAGGGAGAAACCAGGGGAACCTGATAGAACTGAAAGGCCAGCAGAGGCAACATCAATAAACTGATGGTCAATTGCAGTCTAGATAGATGGATAATTCCAGCTTGGACTCCCGCCACACGACCACCGATCACGTACAGCAAAATACCCGCTGCGCCAAATGACAACCAGAAACCAGGGCTAAACAATGCTAAAGGATCAAAAGCAACAACTGCTGCCATTGCAAATTTAAGGCGCACCCAAGCGCCTAGGCGACGATGAATCAACCAGCCAACAAGCAGAACAGATACCATAACCAGCGCACGCTGAGTAGGTAGAGAAAACCCAGCCATCAAGCTGTAAATCAAAGAGAGGAACAAGGCTCCGAATACCGCTACACGAATACGCGTAGTCAGTGAGATCATCGGCACCAGCCTTCCCGCATAAAACAGCAATGCGTAACCAGCCGCACAGACTAATCCAATATGCAGACCGCTGATCACCAGCAGATGAATAACGCCAGTATCGCGAAACAGCTGCCACTGCCGGGTACTGATTCCTCGTTTGTCGCCTACAAGCAGTCCCTGTAATACTGCGATTTGGTTAGCATCAGAGGTTTTAGCATTTTCGGCAATCAGATTGGATAACTGCCAGCGCATCCTATGGAGATTCCAGAATTCAACTCGGCCATTTTTTGCGATTAACGATTGCCGTACGTATCCAACCCCATCGATTCCTAAGGAAAAATTTCGTCTCTCAGAATCAAAACCACCAGGATTTCGATAACCTCGAGGACGTTTCAAGCGCACTACCAGATGCAACAAGTCACCGGGATTAACAGACTCGGGACAATGGTAGTTGCTCAGACGCAATTTACGGGGAAAAAGAAGATTATCGTTGGAGGTAATTGTGGATTCGTCGATGACTGATATCTCATCAACAGTTAAAACAAACCGACATTGATTGTGTTGATGGGTAGGCAACCCGGTCACCTGCCCAAGCACTTCAACGTCCTTTCCTTGCCAGGATTCCGGCAATTGATGGGCCATTCCCCAGTAACCGTAAATCAGCCCCCAGAGCAAACCAAACAACACCGGTCGAAACCAGCCAAGGGTTCGCAAACAGGTCGAAAGTACAAGCCCTAGCAATGGCAATCCTAGCCCCAACCACAGCGGCGGAATCCCAGGAAAAAAGCCAATCACTGCTACGGCTAAACTAAATCGGATCATCCTTGATCTCCATCAGCTCAGAAGTGAGTATCTTTGGTAGTAAGTCGGTTGGATTAGACAGATATTATGTGCATAATTCGACACTCTCAACAACTCATTGCAGTCAGTACCCTTGCATGCCGCGTAAATTTATTAAGCGTCATATGCCCGACGAGGCAATGATCAAGGAGCACCCCCACCTCAGCAAGTTGGGGAAATTCCTTCATGATCCTAATCTCTGGCATCTGAATAGGAATTCGGTTTCCTTGGCGTTTTTGGTGGGTATTTTTTGCGCCTTTCTCCCTCTGCCGTTACAGATGCTAGTCGCTGCTGTACTAGCCATCATTGTACGCAGTAACTTGCCGATTTCTGTCGGATTGGTTTGGATCACCAACCCCCTCACCATTCCACCCATTTTCTATTTCACCTATCGGGTTGGAGTAATGGTACTTGATCTGCCAGTACAAGAATTTGAGATGGAGTTGTCGGTAGAATGGATCACCCAAGGGGTTTCCCAAATCTGGTGGCCACTGTTGTTTGGATCTCTATTGTGCGGTGTGGTTTTCTCGGTCGCCAGCTACTTTGCAGTGCGTTACCTATGGCTCTGGCGGGTCAGCATAGACTGGAAAAAACGCAGCGCTAAACGAAGCGAGAAAAACCGTAAACGCAAAAACGGTAACAGCAATAATTCAGAGTAATCTGCCCTACCGTTCTCCTATCCTTGGCCGGTTAATCGCCCATCGTTCAATCGCAATACCTGGTCCATCTGGCCTGCCAATTGATGGTCATGGGTCACCACCACAAACGCCGTGTTGAGGGTTTGATTGAGTTCCATCATCAGTGACTGAACCTCTTCAGCGGTATGGCGGTCAAGGTTACCGGTCGGTTCGTCCATCATCACTGTCTTAGGTTTCGTAACTAAAGCTCGCGCTATCGCGACTCGCTGGCGTTCACCACCGCTTAGCTGCGAAGGTTTATGATCGATACGGTTACGCAATCCGACCCGTGTCAGAATATCCAGCGCCTGTTGGCGAATTTTGTCGATCGGTTGCTTGCTCATCAATAGCGGCATAGCAACGTTTTCCAGAGCACTGAATTCTGCTAACAGATGATGAAACTGATACACAAATCCCAAAGACCGGTTTCTTACCTGGGCCAGCTGGTTTTCGTTTAGTTGATCCAGATCTCGGCCATCAATAGCTACACGTCCGGCACTGGCCCTATCCAAACCACCGAGAATATTCAGCAGGGTACTTTTTCCGGAACCGGAACTGCCGATGATGGCAACTCGACCACCTGGAGCGATGTTGAGATCAATCCCCTGCAGTACCGCCAGACGATTCTCACCCTCTTGGTAAAATTTGGTCACACCCTGACAGCTGATAACCGGCTCCAGAGCTTCTGCATCGTTGGCAGCCACTTTGCTTTCCAGATCACTCATAGCGCAGCGCCTCTGCAGGTTGAGTTTGCGACGCCCGGTAGGCCGGATAAATGGTAGCCAGCAAACTGATTAGCAGTGAGCTCAAACAGATCAAACCCACATCGGGCCAACGCAGTTCTGAAGGCAGGTAGCTGATGAAATAGACGTTGGCATCTAAAAACTGCAAACCTAAGGTTTCTTCAATCCAAGCCACCAGATCGGTCACGGACAGGGCTGCGATAATACCCAGCCCTGTGCCAGCCAGGGTTCCGATGACGCCGATAAATCCACCCTGAACGATAAAAGTCCGCATGATGGTGCCGGAGCTGGCGCCCATGGTCCGCAAGATAGCGATATCGGAGCGCTTATCAGTCACCACCATCACCAGGGTAGAGACGATGTTAAAGGCCGCCACGGCAACGATGATGAATAGCAGCAGGCCAATCATCTTCTTCTCTAGCTGGATAGCCTGAAACAGGTTTCCGTGGGTCCGGGTCCAATCACTGGTGCGATACTGACTTCCCAACTCGGTGGCCAAGCGTCGAACTTCCCGTGGAGCATTGAAGAGGTTGTCAAACTTCAGCCGAACCCCTTCAACACCTTTTGCAATCCGTTTGATCTTGGCGGCATCACCAACATGGATATAGGCAATATTGGCATCCAGCTCAGCGCCTACTTTAAACACACCAACTACGGTAAATCGTTTCAAGCGCGGAAACACCCCGGCAACGGAAATAGAGGCTTCCGGCAACACCAAGGTGATCTTATCGCCAACTGCGGCCCCCAGTACTCGGGCCAGAATATCACCCAGAACAATTCCAAACTCACCCGCTTCCAGATCCTCTAACTTACCTCGGGTGATATGGTTACCGATGATAGAGACATCTTTCTCGTAAGCCGGGTCGATACCGTTCACCAACACCCCACGCACCTGGCCTCGGGAGGTCAACATCCCCTGAGCTTCAATATAGGGAGCTGCCGCCAGGACCTGCGGGTCTTGGTTGATGGATTCGATCAGCGTCGGCCAATCTTCGATTTCTCCCCGATACTGGCTGATGGTGGCATGAGGCACCATTCCCAATATTCGCTGCCGCAACTCGCGGTCGAATCCATTCATCACCGAAAGCACCAATATCAGCACAGCCACTCCCAATGTCAGTCCGATCATCGAAACCAACGAAATAAAGGAGATAAAATGATTGCTGCGCTTGGCGCCGGTGTACCTAAGTCCGATAAATAGTGATAGGGGTCTGTACATGGGCCGAGATTAAACCATAAAGTTACCTTGAGCGCCTAACGCTAGCACGGTATTTTTACAGCTGGTAATCATTGCATCAGGAAATTCATAAAAACATGACTCAGTGGGATATCAATAACGATCGACGACGCAATTTCCGCATCGAAGAAAAGGCCTCCGTAGGCTTTAGAATTGTCGCAGATTGTAGTCAGCCATTGGATACCTTATTCCCCCCTTCCAGCCAATTCAGTCTACTGACAGACCTTCGTCAGTTGGACGAGGAAGCAGAATCCAGCCTGCGTCGAGTCAGTGAAGAAGACAAATCGATCGCCACTTACCTGCGTATGCTTAACCGTAAAATTGATCGAATCGCCCACACATTGGCCAATCCCGACAACGAGCGACATCTGAATGCGATCACTCTGAGTGAAGGAGGTCTTTCACTGCTGAGCAAAAAACCCTTGCAGGCAGGTACCCTGCTGGCAATTAGGCTGCAACTACTGCCAGAAGGTAGCGGCATTCTCTGCTTTGCCCGTACCGTCTACAGCCTTGAGATGGGCCAGGAGCGACATCGCATCGGGGTTGAATTTATTGATCTGGATGACCGTAACCGTCATACCATCGCCCGTCACCTGATGGAGACTCAGGCCAGGCTGCGTCGTCAAAGCCGCGACCAGGATACGCTGTCTTGAACGCCCCACTATATCCTCAGGCGGAACTGCTACAGAGCTTCGAGCAGCTCAGTGAACAGCTGCAAGATTTGGCCGTCCTATTACGACAAGGCGACCTACCAGTTTGGGTCCCCCTGACTCGACAGGAAAGCGAACTGGGGATCTCTCCACGGGAAAAAGCGATCCAACTATTCTGTGACATCTGGTATCAGGAATCCGGTGACGGCCGCAAGACCCGGAGCTGTCATGGCCTAATCGCTGCCGATCCATCGTTAATCGCGCAATGCCATAAGGTCAATGACGCCAAACAACGTTTTCGCAAGGCCGTGCAGCAGATTCGCGGGGAAGCGGAGGAAAAGAGTTGGCTCCAGGCCCTAAATAAACGTGATAACCAGTTGCGCGAAGACCTCAACGTCAAAGGGCTAGGCAGATTACATCTGAAACAGTGCTATCGCTTGATCCCAATTACCAATCAACACCCTCACCGCGTCGGCTTTAATTGGTACAACAGTGGCCGTAGCATTAAGAAAACAACCGTCGCCGAAACAGTTCGTAAATTGACTCGTGCCGGTTTGGACAAACCTCATATTCAGCTGCAATTACAGCTTTTAAATCAACTTCAAGCTAACACTCCTCTAGCCCAGGTACAGCAGCAAGCACCGCTGATGCGAGCCAATCTTCGATTTAACGAAAGCATCTCCACCGAAGATCGCAACGCCATGAACCTATCGCTGCCGCTGGTGTTTGCCTGGGACAGCAGCCTACCCTTTCCCGACTATAATGAGCCACCTCTCACTCCTCCAGTAGGTCGTAGCCGCCAAGTACGACGTGACCGAAAAATAGAAGAAACCGCGTTTATCCCTACCCTGCGCATCCACCGTTATTTAAAATAACCAACAACCACAACAGATACCGAGGCAATCTCTACTCCATGTCAGCCAGTGAACCTGAAAAAAATAATCGAAGCATCACCTATCACATCTTTATGGGCCTCGGATTCTTAGCTTTAGTCGCCTGGTTCTACTTGATGCGAAAGGTAGGCTTTATCGATTGGGTTACCGCCCAGGGCCCAAGCACCCACACCGGTGCCATGAATATGCTCGCAATCATGATCTGGATGCTGCCTGGTTTTTTTTGCTGGAAGTATTATGTGCGCTTCCTAAATAAAAAATTAAATATTCGCGGCATGTACTACGAAGACCACTACTATGGAAAAGTGGAAGATCAGCCCGCCACAAAGGGTGCCGTCGACGATTCCAAAAAGCCTGATGAAGATAATGATTCATCGAATAAAAAGCCCTAGTCCCCCTTACAAGGACACTTAACATGAACCCCACTTTTTGCCGTCGGCTGTTGATTTGTCATCTCATCAGCACCGAAGACCGTCCCAGCGTTCCCCATTTAATAGAGGCTACCGGTTGGCCACGTCGCACCATTCAGGACATCATCAAAGCTCTGCCTGGCATGGGTATTGATTTACATTTCCAACAGGATGGAAAACGCAACAACGACGGATACTACGTGCTTGAGAACTGGGGCCCTATCGACCGAAGTTGGGTAAAAACAGAGATTCAAAAGATCCGTGATGCCATCGAATCCTGAACCGACAAACCTGGCCCCCAAACGCCGAAACTGCCGGCACTGTAACCACTACCGGCAGACAGAGCAGGGTCCCCGATGCCGCTTCAGGGGTGGCCGTCCCAGCGGTGTCTGCGCGGTTTTTAAACTTCATGAGCGCTATGCATCGGGCTCTTCTTTATCAAAATAGTCCGCAGCCAACATCTCGCCAATCGCATCGGTTTCTATAAAACTAGCACCACGTTTAGCCAGGCTTTGGGCCAGGGCGGGATCAGAGACTTCGTAAAACGCTAGCTCGGTTACCTCACTGTGGTAATGAATACCCATCGGCAAACGACGATGGTGGATAAAAATGATCTCAGGAGCTAATCCTGTTACCGCTGGTTTGTAGATATCAGACCAGCGGGACAGCACCGGCCCCAAACGTTGCCATCCCGCTACTTTTGCCGCTTTCAACGCAAACACCGAAAAGCTGATCAGAACCACCTGACCTTTGACCGGTTCCAGTAGCGGCAATATCGCATTCAGGACTTCATGAATCCTGAACGCTTTCAGGACAATACGTTTTATCTCCAGATATAGAACCACCTCAGGATTTCTCCGAAGCAGATCAACCATATCGGCCAAATCCATCAGACGGACACCTTTGAAACGATTACCAAACCGTCCTGGTTCGAAGGCACTCAAACGATCAAGATCCGCTTTTGGAGTCCGATGCACCACCCCTTTGCAACCACACAGGCGCTCCAGGGTTTGATCGTGAAATATAACGGGGATGCCATCGGCGCTGATCTGAACGTCGGCCTCGATAAAGCGGGCACCCGCTTCTATCGCTTTTTCAAATCCAAGACGGGTATTTTCAGGATATCGGCTGGGGTAACCCCGATGAGCCACCCATTCAAAAGGCGTTCTAGCTGAGTGTTCCAAGCGATTGTCTTCCATTACATTGTGCCATTAGAGCCTGTCATTAAAACTTGTGATTACTGCCTGATTCATAACGAAGGCTAATGTTCCCGGTTTGGATAATGATTTGAGAGTTGAGGTTTGTATGGGTAAATTCCCCAACCACCAAACTCTCTGCAATAATTTGAGGCGGTGATTCCTGTTTGGCAAGGCTGACCAGGTCTTGTTGATGTACCACCTCGGCCATCATCATGGCAAACAATCCTGACAGGAATATGGCATCCATAAGTCCGGCACCACCAATAAACACCCCCTCCTTCCAAGCTCGCCGAACCTGTTTTAATTGCGCCAGGTGGAACAGATCCCCCCCTATCAGGGTGCCCAAAACGGCTGCCATATAGGCCCAAACCAAATAATCCTCGCCGCCTAATATCACCCCACCCAGCGATGCACTGACCACAGCACCAAACAGATTGATGACCAGTCCGCGATTGCCTTCCACCCGGCTTAACGGATAAACCACCCCGGAAACCACCATAACCAGGAGCAAGGCATAAAATGGATCAACACTCCGTTCATGCAACAGGTACAAAGCAAAGAACAGAGGCACGACACAACCACCTAGATTGACGCCGATACGTACTTTTTGACTGAGGCGGTCGCGGGTTTCTTTCTGTGAAGTGGCGTTTTTTACCCGAATACTGACTAGCTGAATATTGATCAGACTCAGCAGTATCGCCAAAGCCATGGCATAACTGATCTCGTTCTGGGAAAGGGAGAGTTTGTGGAATACCGATTCCATCACACCGAGATAGAAAAAAATGAACAGTGTCAGCAGCGTTGCCAGATAGTGCAAATGAAGATCAACCCTGTAGCTTCCATACTGTTCAGTATGGAACAAAATCAGGGCTTTTCCAGAGTTCATTGCAAGCCCCAATTGGCTAGATAGGATGTCTAATTTGAAAGATCTGCTGTGCTAATAAAAGAATAATTCTAGTCGCCAGATTTAGACGCTTTAGCAACAAATCGCTTGGCGTTTGAAGACAAGGCTAATGAACGGACCTGACTTGCGAACAGTGTGCGGATCTGCTGTTCCAATTGACGCTGGCCTGGTAGGCCCGCCAAGTTACAACAGTAACGCCAGCCGTGATTCTGTATCACCTTTGCAACCAACCACTGTTGAGTGTCTTGAGACAATTCCTGAAAACAGCCCTGTTGAAGTAATCTTCGAAAAAAAAGCTGTAAAACCGGTTGGGCCTGATAGAACCCGCGACGACCAAAACAATAGGCAATCAGATCCAACTGGTCCTGTTCTGACAGCGCAGGTAGCGCTGGTTGATCAGGGCATTGCAATAGCCTGATCACCAGGGCTGGGTCCATCTCCTGTAAAGGACCGCTAAGTTGAGGTATCCAGTGATCGATAAAACGCGTTCGAATTTGCTGCTGCAATTTTCCCGCTTGATCATTTAACGGAGTTGAAACAATAACTGGGTGGCCACCGCTACTGCTGTCACGGGTCAAGCCAACCCGCAGACACTGGAAACCATTGCTTTGCCAAAATTCCAGTAATTCCGCGCTAGCGGCAAAACTGGAAGCGACCATATCTATCCCCTGCTGCTGTGCCAGCCGGGGTAATTGACGTAACATCAAAGAACCATACCCACGCCCTTGTAAACGCGGGTGTACAGCAATGCGTACCACTCGCCAATAACGCAAAGACGCCGCTTCCAGCCAGCCGCTTTGTGCGCAAAGTGTTTGTGGCAACAGATGACCACGAGGTCGCCGCTCACCTGACCATACGGCTTCGGAGAGCTCAGCATCGAAGCCTCCTTCCTCTGCCAACAGGGTGACACCGACAATGGTCTCTCCTTTTCGGAGCACCCACAGACGCATATTCAGTCCGTCTAGAAGATCCCTCAGATCCCCCGGACTGGTCTGATAATGGGCCTGCACCAGCAAGGCAAATATCTGCCGGAGCTGATCTTTATGACTAAGCAGCTGATTTTTCGAAATCGACTCAAAGACACAATGATCGATTTCACAGTCCGACAGCTGGTCATCAGCTGCAATTTCGGCATCCAACAGTAGCGCATCGAAGATCCAACGTTCCAACGGATCATTATTGCTCCAACGAATGGGCTGCTTCATCTTCAACTGATGCCAGCGTTTACAGGTCTGATCCAATATCTGGGAAAAACGAAGCTGGAACCCTCGTCCGGTGCCTTCGTATCCGTGCACGGTGGTAGCAAAGGCTATTCTCGAATACTGCTTGAGCAACCGCTGGAGCAACGGAATCGGAATCGCTGCAGCTTCATCAACCAGCAACAAACTAGCCTGGGGACAATTCAGTAAAATTTCGTCCACCGGCATAAAAAATAGTTTGCTCCCTTGATAACGGAGCTGGTGTTTTTCTCGATCAGCTCCGGGAAGCAATGCCTCTGCCCGTTCGAACAACGTTTCTACTGCGTCAAAGCGGGGAGCTGTCAGCAAAATATTGAGCGGTTTATCTGCGTCTTTAATGGCCTGGGCTGCGGCTATACCCAAAGCCGAGCTTTTTCCTCGTCCACGGTCGGCAGTCATAACCAAGGGCCGGCGACGGTGACCGGTCATTACTTTAATAATAGCCTCCACAGCCAAAAACTGGTCATGGGTCAGACATTCACCAAGCCCAAATTCACACTTAGAATTGTTTTCAGTTGCTTGTACATCTTGGCCTTCAATCAAACCAAGCTGCTGATCAAATCGGACTACCCCCACACCCTCTTCAATGGCAGTCGTCATATGAGCCAGAAAATTGCCCTCAATAGATTCCGATGAGAATGGATGGACAGTCATTCGCTGATATTCCGGATCAGCGTACTTAGGCCATTTTTTTAAATCAGGCGTCAACAATACCAGAACGCCGCCAGCCACCAATGAGCCTGACAGAGAAGCCAAGGCATCAGGATCAAGTCCATTAAACAGATTAAATAGCAGTAAACTGGTTTCAGTACCCAGATGATTGACGGCTTTGGAAGGAACAACGTTCTCTATGGAATAACTCTGCTCGCCAGATTTGAGCAGAGTGATTGCGGATTCAGAATCGATGGTAACAGCAGCGGATTCGAGTAGCTGTTGAAGGACAAGGGTCCCTTGCTCCTGGCACCAATGACGGTCACCACTGATGACCAACATTCGGCGCTGGTGACAGCGTTGACCTTGCTCCGTCAATTCAGCAAGTAATTTTGAAATATCGGTTGCCAGCTTCACCTAATAGAGTCCTTACCGTTACCCGGGGATGGCTTGGGTGATCCATTGTAGCGATTATGCCGGGCACTGGCTAAGAGCTATTTACGCCCACATCCTATCCCAAACAATAAACAGAGATATCGAAAGCAACCTTCAAGTAACTACCAAACAACCATCAAACAACTATCAAATAACTATCAAACAACTACCTGGCAACTAAACAGTCATTGGTTGGCAATTACTCGACTAGATAGGTGATGCTGACATTTGAGCGAACTTCAATTTTTCCTGGCGTAACCTGCGGGGCGCTCTTTGCCATTCCGTCGGCCATAGCCATGGCCATTCTTTCTTGGCGTACCGGCATTAAAGGACGAACAGATGCGCCATCAACCTGAATAGAAGCAAGGCCACCGATTTTTACTTCTGCTGCCATGGCCGCGGCATCCGCGTAACCGCGCGCATTCCTAACTGCTTCAGTGATTACTTTGGCACGGTACTTTTCAGGTTGCTGTAAACCAAACCGAAGTTGTCCTATCTGATTTGCCCCGGCTTCCGTCGCGACTTGAACCCACTGTCCAACATTATCTATTCGAGAAGATTCAATCTGAAGTTGGTTCCTAACCCGATAACCGACAATTTTGGGTTTCCAATTAGCGTTGGCCTGCAGTGGTCTGGGTTGCCATTGAGGCATAACAGAAAATTGACCTGTACTGTATTCAGATTCAGTGAGGCCCTCTCTGAGCAGTTCCTTTCTCACCTCTGACATCAGCCGGTTATTCTGGTCCAACGCTTTTTCAGCGGTCTTGGCAACCGTTTCCACAGAGATAGAAAAGACCACCTGATCTGCCGCAACTTCAACCACCGCTTCGCCACGAACACTGATGGTTGCATTAGCGTGGGAATCTGCCAAAACCAGGTTGGCGGTCAAGAATGAAAACAACAGCAGTAAAAATCGAATAACCCCATGAGGTGATCTATTCATAATTATGGAATCCTAATTCAAATAACAAAAATACTGAGATCAACAGGAAAATCGTCCTGGTAATCACAACTATGATCCTAAGACTAGCATTGGGTTCAGAGCAGTAGCCTAGATCTTCAAATTGTTCTTCCGGTTAAATTGCATAGTCGCTGGGTATTTTCAACTGAAATAATCTATTTTAATTTCCAAAAAGGCATTGACAGCGTTGGCTTATTCACACCATCACAGCCTGCTGAAACCACTACCCTAAATCCTTATGAAAAATCTCAAAGCAAACCGTTGACATATTTATCTATCTGTTTTTAAAGAACTATTTTAAATCGGTTCAAAAAATGGTCATTTTATAGAAGGCTACGAAGTTACAGGGCCTGTAGCCATTTAGCCAAAAGATATTAACAGTTTTATCCACAGCATCTGTGCACAACCGTGATCGAGTACTAGCACGATCAATACTTCAGCCACTTGGCCACACAGAACTCATTTTCTGATAGCCAGATAAATGGCTTCATTAGAAATCATAGATTGCAGAATCGGGCTGGCAAAGGGAATAAATCAAAGAATGGCCAAGTAGAAGAGGCTAATGGCTATGGTGAAATTGGTGGATATAAAAGTTGAAGTCTTGAGAGAAAATCCCGGACTCTGTTCCCCTCTTAAAACAGATGATAAATCGTTACAAAGAAAAAAGGCCGTCTTGAAATCCATCAAGACGGCCTTCTTATCCTTTTGGGCAACCTTCCGCTTGTGCTCCGTGCTACGGTCAGTTCCTTCTGGTTCCCTGTCGCGTTGGAAATAGTTTCCTCCAACATTCGGTTAATTTCTCTAGGAAAAATTCCTATTTTTAGCCTTTTTTGTTGAGCACCCACTTAAATAAACCATAAGAATTAGGCTTTTTGATCCATTGCCCCCGGTTTTCTCAAGTATTCTCAGTCTTGCTCACTTCGACTATGGGAGTACAATAGCCAATCCTTTTTGAGAGAGCTCCCATGAAATCTATTACTTTTGCGCTAGTTGCGCTGTTATTCAGTGTCAATATCCAAGCTCAAAGCCTGACTTTTACAGCTATCCCCGATCAGGATGAGACGCTCCTAAAAACACGCTTCAACAAGATCGCCACCTACCTCTCGGAACGCCTCGATATTGAGGTCAAGTACGTGCCGGTAAAATCTTACGCTGCTGCCGTGACAGCCTTTCGTAACAACCAAGTTCAACTGGCTTGGTTTGGTGGTTTATCTGGAGTACGGGCCAGACTGCTAGTTCCCGGCTCCATGGCAATTGCACAAGGTTACGAAGATCAATTTTTTCAAACCTATTTCATTGCTCACAGCAGCACAGGCCTTGAAAGCACGGATCAGTTCAGCGACAACATCAAGCAACGCACCTTTACCTTTGGCTCCAAAGGCTCCACATCTGGTCGTTTGATGCCAGAATTTCATATCAGAAAGCAGTTCAACAAAGCACCCGATCAGCTGTTCCGTCGAGTCGGCTTTAGCGGCGACCATTCCCGTACCATTGCCTTAGTGCAATCAGGGGCCTATGACGTGGGTGCGGTCAATTTCAAAGTCTGGGAACGTGAGCTCGCTGCCGGCAAGATTGATAACAGCAAAGTTAAAGTCATCTGGAAAACCCCCACCTATCCTGACTACCAGTGGTCAATCCGAGGTGATGTGGAACAGCATTGGGGAGAAGGCTTCGTAGCTAAAGTCCAGAAAGCCTTATTGGAGATGTCCGACCCTGACCTGCTAGCTTCTTTCCCTCGCCAGAGCTTTATCAAAGCCAGCAACGACGATTTCCAGCCCGTTGAAGATGTCGCCCGTTCAATTGGTTTGATTGACTGATTGGAACGCGCTTTTAGTGACCCACTCACCTGCTTTTCAGCTCAAGGACTGTCACCAACAAGGTAACGGTCAGACGATACTCGATATTGAGAATTTGAGTATTGCCGCAGGTGAGAAGGTTGCCTTGATCGGAAAAAGTGGTGCCGGGAAATCCACACTGTTGAACAAATTGCGCGGATTACGTCCTGACGAGTGCGCCTTTTGCCCCCAACATCATGGCTTGGTCCCGGCGCTAAGCGTCTACCACAATATCTATATGGGTGGTCTCGAACGGCACTCCACCTTGATCAATCTGATCAATCTTGTAGTTCCTCGACCAGGGTCCAAGCAGGACATCTCCTCTCTATGTCAGCAGCTTGGCTTATCTGAAAAACTGTTTATCTCTGTCGATCAATTGTCCGGTGGACAACAACAACGTACTGCGTTGGGTCGTGCCCTATACCAGCAAGCCGATCTTTTTCTCGGTGACGAACCGGTTTCCGCAGTAGACAACGAGCAAGCCGGACAACTGTTGGAGCTTCTCAAGCAGCAGCACCGGACGGTAATCATCGCCCTTCACAATGAACAACTGACGCGTAACCATTTTGACCGAGTTATCGGTTTGAAGCAGGGCCGGGTCGCCATGGACAAACCTGTAGCGGAAATCAGCGATAGCGATCTCGCCGATATCTATCGGGACTAGATAAGATGGCTGTTCACAACGCCGTCAAGCCTCAAAGTTATTCAACTGCTGCGGGCATGAAACGCACCAGCCTTTGGTTTTTACTGATCGCAGCACTCTGTCTGCTGTTGGCAGATCTAGAAGTTATTCGAGCAGATCCCTGGATGGAATTGGGGCGAATAGGGCTAGGGCTAATCACGCCCAATTTTTTTGCCACCGAAGCCTTGCTCGATGCACTGTTAAATACCCTCGCCTTCGCGCTGATCGGCGTTACTATTGCCAACTGTGTCGGTTTTCTGCTGGCACTACTATTCAATAAGCCTGGCGTACGGCAGTTTTGTGCTTCGATTCGCGCAGTTCACGAACTGTTTTGGGCACTGCTTTTTTTACAGATATTTGGTCTATCGACACTGACCGGCATCCTCGCAATCGCCATTCCCTACAGCGGCATCTTTGCCAAGGTTTATGCAGAAATTTTGGAAGAGAGCGATCACCGCCCCATCAACTCCCTGCCGAAACAACAGTCTCTGTCTGCTTTTTTCTACGCCCGTTTTGCCATTGCCTATCCGCATTTTCGATCCTACTGTCTCTACCGTTTAGAGTGCGGGATTCGTTCCAGCGCCATTCTCGGGTTTATAGGCCTGCCGACGCTGGGCTTCCACTTAGATACGGCGTTTAAGCAGGGGAACTATTCCGAAGCCGCCGCCCTGCTTTATCTGTTCTTTATTGTGATCGCGACCTTAAGACAATGGATGCGGTTAAAACTGCTGCCGGTCTATCTGGCAGCAGGCTTCTATATTTTGCCTCAAAGCACTCTTATATCCTTGGAGCACCTGAAACGTTTTTTGGGTGAGGATATTATTCCTTCGCCGCTACGACAGTCCGGTGGAGATTTCACAGAGCAAATCTTGGCGTTAATGGATTGGTGCTGGCAATTGCTCTATCTACAAGCCTTCGAAGGCGTATTTAACACAATCGTACTCAGCATCATTGCCCTTGTGGGTAGCGGTATGGTTGCGCTGCTGTTGTTTCCTCTGGTCAGTCGACACTTTTTCAGTCGCCCTGGTCGAGGCCTGGGACATGCACTACTGGTGGTATTTCGTTCCATACCCGAACTGATACTCACCTTTATTACAACACTCATATTAGGGCCTTCGATGTTGCCAGCGATATTGGCACTATCGCTGCATAACGGAGCCATTATCGGCTACCTTATTGGCCAACATAGCAATGGACTGCAACTCAGAGCCGATAGTAGTCGCGGACTGAACCTCTACAGCTACGAGTTACTACCCCGGATCTATCCACAATTTCTAGCGTTTCTACTGTATCGCTGGGAAGTGATTGTGCGGGAAACAGCAATTCTCGGTGTATTGGGCATCCATACCCTGGGGTTCTACATCGATTCCGCCTTTGAAGATTTGCGTTTTGATCGCGCACTGTTTCTTATACTTATTACCGCCGCCCTTAACCTCTCCATCGACTCACTGTCTCGATGGCTGAGATCGAGGATTCACAGGGTCAATTTCGAAAGAGTAAATAGCTGCTGATGGACTTGATGAACGTTCCCCAAGGACAATTTCAACTGCAACGTTACCCGGCCAAGTCTCACCCTTCGCTTCGGGCCTGGGACGCTGCAGACGAGCTGATACTTCAGCATCTTGAAGAGATCGCCACAGAACTTGCTGAAGATCCAAAGGTATGGATCTTCAATGATAGTTTTGGCGCACTAACTACCGCACTAAGCCAATGGGCTCCCCGTTGCAGCTCCGACTCTTATCTAGCGTTTCAAGGATTGATCAACAATTCACAGCTCAACAACCAGTCTTTTGATCCCGGGCGCTTTATACCGGCGACCGAACAGCCGTCCGGGGCGGTCGATATTGTCCTGATCAAGATCCCCAAAACTCTAGCTTTGCTTGAACATCAGCTCTGCCAACTAAAACCACTACTAACCGCAGAGACGAAAGTCATCGGTGCTGGAATGGCCAAACAGATCCACCGTTCCACTCTGGATCTATTTGAACGAATTCTAGGTGCTACCAACACCTCCCTGGCCCGCAAGAAAGCCCGTCTGGTCTTTACTCAAGTAAATTCCGACATTACTGAAACCCAATCACCCTATCCCAGTAGCTACGAACTGGCAGAATACAATTTAACCCTCAGCAACCATGCCAATGTTTTTTGTCGGGACCGACTGGATATCGGCACCCGCCTTCTGCTTCAACATCTACCAACCGATGCGAACTATGGTGACATTGTTGATCTGGGTTGCGGGAATGGCGTTGTTGGCTTAGTTGCCGCTCAACGCAATCCTGACGCTAATCTTCACTTTGTAGATGAGTCCTATATGGCGGTAGCCAGCGCTAAAGACAATTGGCAGCAACTGTTTGGTGGTTCACCACGGGGGCATTTTCAGGTAAGCAACTGTCTAGATGACTTTGGCCAGGAAAGTGCCGACCTGGTGCTTAACAACCCTCCGTTTCACCAACAACAGGTTATTGGCGATCATATTGCCTGGCAAATGTTCAAGCAGTCCTATAGCTGCCTGAGAACGGGTGGAGAACTCTGGGTTATCGGGAATCGTCATCTGGGTTACCACGCCAAATTGAAAAAGCTGTTTGGCGGTTGCACCACCGTCGCCAGCAACGCCAAGTTTGTAATTCTAAAAGCCAGCAAACGGCCGTAATCGGAGTAGCGCGTTAAAACAGAGGCGAAGCTGTGAAAAATGGAGCAGGAAAAAATAGAGAGGGGAAACTTAGTGAGGAAAATAGCCAGTTCGAATTAACCAGCTATTTTCAAAGGAGCGCTAATCGGAGAATTCCCTTTCAGCTGCTGATGGATGGCATCTAGATTAGTTTCTGTTTTTATCACATCAAACAACAGCTGCGCCTCGGGATAACGCTTTCGTAAAAACGCTAACCACTGCTTAACCCTCCCGGGAGCATGCTTGGCAGCTACTTGCTGTTGAACCTGGTGGCAGTATTTTTGAACCGCAGCAAGGATTGGTTTCCATTCCAGTTCCGCTGCTATCTGACCCTGGCGATTTTTGACGATGACAGCAGCCAGGTCCGGTTGCTGTAACAGTCCCCGCCCGATCATAATATCCGTACAGCCGCTGATTTCTCGACAGCGCTGATAATCATCCGGACTGCAGATATCACCATTGGCAATCACATTAATGGTCACTGATTGGCGAATTTTGTCGATCCAGTGCCAGTGAGCCGGGGGCCTATATCCCTCTACTTTGGTTCGAGCATGGACACAGAGCTCATTAGCACCGGCAGTGGCGATCGCCTGTGCATTGGCGACCGCCAGGCCTTTATCTTCATAGCCCAAGCGCATCTTCGCCGTCACGGGTATCGACTGGGGAACGGCTTGGCGAACCGCTTCAACAATTCGATACACTTCATCGGGATCCTTGAGCAGAATTGACCCGCCACGGTTACGGTTCACAGTTTTAGCCGGACAACCAAAGTTAAGATCGATTCCTGGAGCACCTAAGGCTGCTGCTCGCAGTGCATTGGCAGCCATCACTTCTGGTTCGCTACCCAGCAGCTGCACATAGACCGGTGTCCCGGCATCGGTCAGTCCGCCCTGATTAAGCTCCGGAGCCAATCGATAGAAGACCCGTTTAGGTAACTCACGCTCACTCACCCGAACAAACTCGGTGACACAGCGATCCAACCCACCCAGATCGGTGAGCAGATTACGCATAATAGGGTCAACTACCCCCTCCATCGGGGCCAGGATTATCTTCAAGAACGGAGACTCGCTCAAACTGTAGATTGAATGGGGTCGGCTATTCTACCCGATTCCCCCTGCCGATGATGCTGTTTTAAGCCTGCCACCAAGGTCGGCTATGCTGGTGACGGTATTCATTTACAATTTTCGATTAACACTGCCTCAAGGCACCTGCAGATGGAGAATTAGAATGACCAGCGATCCCTTGGTACTACGAAGCGTAAACAATAGAATTTGTTACCTTACGCTGAATCGCCCACAAGCCTACAACGCTCTGTCTATTGCCTTGATGAATGCAGTGATCTCCGAACTCACTGAGATTGCCGACGATAACAATATCAGCACGGTGGTCATTCGTGGTGCTGGACGGGGATTCTGTGCCGGCCACGACCTTAAGGAGATGACCTCCTCTGATGATCAGGCTTTACACGACGAAACGTTCCAAACCTGTTCTCGTTTGATGATGGCGATCACCTCCTTGCCCAAGCCGGTGATTGCCCAGGTTCATGGTATTGCCACCGCCGCCGGATGCCAGTTGGTGGCTAGTTGTGACCTTGCCGTTGCCGCTGAATCCACCCGCTTTGCTACACCTGGAGTCAACATCGGCCTGTTCTGTTCCACCCCAATGGTCGCCCTGACCCGCACAGTTGCACCGAAACATGCCATGGAGATGCTGCTGCTAGGGGATATGATCAGTGCCCAACGGGCCTATGAGATTGGCCTGATAAACCGTGTAGTTGACGAGCAGGAGCTGGAAAGCTGTGTCGATGGCCTGGCAACTCAAATTGCCTCCAAATCTTCGGCGGTGCTAAAGCTAGGTAAGCAGGCGTTTCATCAGCAGATGGGGCAAAGTCTGGAAAGCGCCTATCAGCATTGCAGCACAGTGATGTCCTGTAATATGCAAACTGAAGATGCTCAAGAAGGAATCGACGCGTTTATCAATAAGCGTCAACCAAAATGGAAGGGCCGCTAATCCGGGAGGGAACAGCGGCACTGAGTGTGCTTTCTCAATGCCTCTATACTCTACTAGAAGCAGTCAAGATTCTTTAGAAATGTTCTATTACGGATACCCGGTTAAATCCAAAATCTTTAGCTAAACGGGTGGCAAAATCCAGATCATGAAAGATACGTTCATGACCACCACTGGTTAACGGCAAGAGGCTATTGTCCGTATCCCTGAACTGAATAATCCAGCCATTGCCTTCGTTTCCCGGTTCAATAATCGCTTCCTTTAATGCGCCTATTTCATAACCGATCTGTACATCATAGAACTCCATAAGACCTCCCCAATCATCCCTTCTTAACGAAGTGCAAGGGAGCCTTTGAACTATGCAACAGAGCCTGTCTGCAGTGATTCAAAGGGCCCTGAAACAAGCATAGCAGCGTGATTCTGACGCCACGTGAATCTTTTTAATCAAAACGATTGTTTGATTCCTGGAGCTGCACTCGATTGTACAAGGCAGATAGGATACCCTCGGCAAAGCTAACCTCCACCTACCGATAGGGAATTCTCGTGCATATTGATTTCACCCAGCTCAGTGCCAACGCCATCTACTTCAATGTGATTCAAACCCTGGTTCCACGCCCCATCGCTTGGGTACTGTCGGAGAATGAAAACCAAAGTTTTAACCTGGCACCGTTCTCCTATTTCAACGCCGTTTCAAGTAATCCTCCCCTGTTAATGATATCGGTTGGTAAAAAGCCAGATGGCTCTCACAAAGACACCCGGGTCAATATCGAAAAGCGTCGGGACTTTGTTGTCCATATTCCCCACGAAGGCTTGCTGAATGAGATGAATGACAGTTCGGCTACATTGCCTGCAGGGGTCTCAGAACTGGATAAATTGGGGCTAGAGACGACGGAAATGGTCGGTTCGCGATTACCTCGGATCGAAAAAGCCCGTATCGCCTTTGCCTGCGAATGCTATGAAATCCACGAAATAGGCAGCACTCCTCAGTCGATGATTCTTGGCAGAATAAAGAGCCTTTATATTGACGATTCGGTAGCCAATCTTGATGCCAAAAACCGACTAAAAGTCGACACCGCTAAGTTGCAGCCTGTCGCCCGCTTGGGAGCATCCGAATATATGACCGCAGGTACAGTAATTACAAAAGGCCGACCCAGCTAACGCTTTTCCAACCCTACCCTGGATTTAATTCTTAGCGCTGTTTATCAGCCCTTGACCAGACCACTTCATTTACTTTAGCATTACCTTATATACGCTATTTTGATTATGAATGGAGTACACCATGGGCAACACTCTTTGGTTTATTAACCTGCTAAGAGATCATCCTGTGGTGGGATTTATGATCGGCTTGGTTTTTGCTGCCGTGATGTTCGGCTCAAAGAATTTGATTGTGTATCTCTATTCGAAGCGCAAACAAACCAAAGATCAGAACAAACAGCGGCCTGACCCCCTGTCTAAAACATAACTAAATCACCATTTTTCAAATAGCTTAGGCAGAGTTCTCAGCAAAGGTCTGACCAGTGAGGCCTGTTAAGGCAAAAAGCAGGCCAGAGAAGACTGTTTTTTAACCACAGATTGCGATCCCATCACATTTAAACAATCGTTTATACACAACATTAATCACCATTAATGACATAAGTTATTTCGCACCCGCAGCAATCGAATTATTTTTCATTTTTTACTATTGACAGATCTATCTTATTGATTCTATTAACATATATAATTACTGATCATTATTTAACCAATTCGTTATCGAGCGCCAGTTTTCGTGGTTTTCAGCTCTATAACCCAAACTCATTCACAGAGTTATCCACAACTCCTGTTGATACTATCCCCAAACGCTGAGCACATGGGGCCGTAAGGTATATACACTCACCTAAACCATAAAAATGACAGAATGATGAATCTATTTTTTTCGATGACCTATCCTAAAAAATACAGTCCTTCTATTCCAAAAGGCTTTGCCCTATGACGGTCTTTCGACACCGCTTCATTATTCTTAATATTACCCTTGCATCAGTCCTTGGCGGTTGTGGATTCTTCTACCCCCAAGAAGTTGAGTTCTATGATCCCGAATGCCAGATCATCGCTAAGAAATACGTGTTGGAATCTGTGGGTGTCAGCGGTATCGGTGTCAGCTGCCAAAATGAAGGCTGTCTAATCGCGATGATACCGGCAGCCGCATCAGCCGTAGTATCCGGTTCCATTGTCGTAGTGGGCAATGTCATTCACTGGCTGGAGAAACAAGGCAGGTGCCAACGAACTGATTGAGAACATCCTCCCAGCAGACTTAGCAGGTGTTTGCAGTCTCTAACCATAGCCATCCTGGCGTAGTCATGACAAAATTCGCCGTTGACTAGATACCTTCAGCAAATAAAGCCTGGACCCAAGACATGCCCTACCGACTAGAAGAAGGCGATATCGATCGCTTGCTCAACCTTCCGTCCATCGAGCGCTATAGCCACTTTCTGGAAAAGGTCGCCGACTGGGAAGAGCTGTGGGGAGCACGGGATGACGAGGGCTGGCTAGTGCAGGCGACCAGTGACGGCCAAACCTATATATCTCTGTGGCCTCACCCTGATTTTTGTCAGGATGCGGTACGCCGATTCTTCCCTGGCAATGTCGCAGAAGAGATCGACTTTGAGTTTCTATTGGAACAGTGGTTACCGCTGTTAAAACAGGAGGGAATCAAGATCTCCGTATTTCCCAATCGACAGTGGCACTCGGTGCTGATCGATGCTGATAAGTTTGAAGCCGATCTCAGAAACGAGATAAAAAAATATCAGTAAACCAAAGTCTAATAGCTGCTGTTTCCACAGTTGAATTGGCTCCAACACCCCAAGGTTTCTGGGCCTAAACGAAAGGCCATATTCCTTACTGGTATAAATTTAGACTCTTTCGAAAAACAGCCCCTTATTCAGTGTGGACAATCCAATAGCGTTTCTATAGGATTGCAGCCCCATACGGACCTGCTGTTTTTTTAAGCGGTGTTTGTTGTACTAGGACCATAAATAAATAAAAAAAAGAATAAAGGACTAACAATGCATCACGTAGCCCATACGTCTGAAGCTTTGTCTACTGATGGCTATTTTTTCTCATCACTCCCTTTTAGCCACAGTGAAACCATCGAAGCACTGCAACTGGCTGTGATCCTCGGCGTCAATGAAGATGTCGAATCTGAAGTAATTTTGGTCGCACACGCCAAAGATCACGATGCCTATCAGCTAGCTATTGTCGGTCGCCTTCGGATCATTGATAAAACCGGTGCCGCGGTTGATATCGAAGAACTGCGCGGCAAACCCATCGATGAACTATCCGAGCATAAACTCCGTGAGAAAGGCTGGACCATCATGTCCAAGCCCTACTTCATCTGGCTGAAGGGTAGCGATCCGATCAAGCAAACCAAATCTCACTGTATCTATTCCAGCGCCCATCATCAGTTGAAAACCCTCAATCAATTGATGTGATCCTATAAAATTGCACGTTTCTGTCAGCAGGCCCCTCGCCTGCTGACATACTCCCTCTCTTCTTAAAATCAGCCACTTACCCACTTCCGTTAAACGTATTTCATACAGACCACTGTCTTCATTCCTTACAACTGGTCCAAAACTTAACCTCCATTTTGATCAAAATCACTTTATCTTAATGATATGTTTTTTCATTTGCATTATTATTATTGTAGTATTCTCCCAACTTTGAGAATTCAATAGCCTTCAACTACTGAAGGTAGTTGTTCTAACCATTAAGGAGATACCATGGCTCGTCCCTGTTTTAGGTTAACTGCCCTGTCGACACTGCTGGCTTGCTCCGTTGTCCAAGCTGACGGTTTGCAAGTTAAGGTTTTAGATAAGGTTTTTAAACCCGCCGGCTCAATGCTCGCCTACACCGAATTTGAACTCTCCGGTGAGCCTTTGGCAGAAAGCCTGGGATTGGATTTGGATGTATTGGATCCTGACCAGCTGAACCAGCCAACCGCCTTTGATTACGCAGCAGGCATCGAGAGCTACGAGTACTCCGAAGAGGCAATGTACGCCTTGAACTACCAATCCAGAATGGGACCACATCTGGCCAACGGTCCGCTGAACAAAGCACGGGGCGGAAAGCCAGAACAGCTGGGAGCACGCTTTGTCGAAATGGCAAAATCTGTAGCTTTCCCCACTGAAGAGATTCCCCTCAATATCTACCCTATCTCTCTGCCTTACCAATCCGGTCTGCCTGAATTTGCTCAGCCGGTTGATACCCGCGCGGTAAGTGGTGATGAGGTTGAACACCTGGATGCGAATGGCAAAGCTACACAAATTAGCACCCAAGTCCCTGCATACTTCCGTGACTACGCGACTCTGTCCTGGACTGAAAAGCAGACTGAAAAGCAGATCAACCCAGCGACTTTGGGCGGCATCCTGTTAAAAGAAGTTATGTGGTCTCAAGATTTTCTGGGCGGCATGCACGTTGCGGAAACCGATGAAGAGGTCGAAGCCAGCTCTTCCATACAGGATCAAGATGGCGTTCACGCCCTGGGAGTTTCTGCCGCTGATGGCATGAACGGCATGATCCTGACCGAACTGTCCCTGGATAAACTGCTTATTTTGCAGGAACAACTGGGTTTCGACGGTAAAAATCTAGGCGCCAAAATAACCCCCAACTACGATCCAGAAAAAGAAGCTATCTGGTTCCCCCATCAAGTTGCTGTAAAAGAGGGTGAAAACAACGGCGTTAAGAGTATTGCCGGTTTGGAAGTGAGCGATGCTCGCTCCACCCTGCGCGATACCTGGTTAATGCTATGGCCGGTCAGCGAATACTACGCATTCTCCGATCAGCGCAAAGCCAATACCGGACAGAATCCTGCTTTCAGTGCTGTTTTTGATGGTGCACCCTTTGCGGCAGCACCGAAAGCCAATACCGATGCCAACGCGGACAACGATGTAACAGCCAGCGATGCCTTCTCTGTCGCCAGCAACCTCGGCAATATGCTATTCAAAAACCTGGATACCCTGCACTTTAATGGTGATCAGGGAACCTTGGTCGACGATAACAGTGACGGCAAACAGGGTGCCCATGTAACCACTTACGATGCGGCCTACTCTCTTGTTGCACTGTCAATCTTCCAACGAGCTCAAGACGCCCTACCAGTGGGTTACGCCTCTGCTGACGGCAGTGATCTGAATCTGGCCTCTGCACAGGGAAAACGTGCTCTGGCTATCATCACCGCTCAGGCCGATTTCATCGTCGATCAATTGATCGCCGACAATGGTCTCGCTGTCGATGGTAAAACCCTAGGCGGCAAGGCTGACAACGGCCAATCTCTGGACAGCCAATTTGCGGTTATCCGTGGTCTGAGTGCAGCCTTCCTAGCCACTCAAGACAACAAATACCGTCAAGCGGCACGTCAACTCTATCTTAACGTCGAGAAGAAGATGTTCGATAAGTCTGTTGGAACCTGGGCTTCGATTCCTGGCCAAGCTACCGAGCACACACCTTGGACTGCAGCCGCTATCTCCGGCGCCCTGCGCGAAGCGATGCTACATCTGAAAAACCAAGAAGGTGAATCAGAGCCTGCGCTAGAACTAGCTGAACTGTCCCAACGCTACCTGGCTTGGTTCCGTAATGTCATCAACGGACCTACCACCACTGAAGGCATGCAACTGGCAGAGTGGCTGGGTGATTCTGGTGAGCACCAGCTGGAGAATGGCGGCGCTGACAACGACGGCGACAAGGTTGCGCGAGTAACCGAAGCCGGCGGCAAAAACGGTACCGCCATGGTTATGGCCTCCAAGGTTCGCGTATCCGCTAAGTAGATAGATCGATCCAGGGATGGGGGCTTCCCCATCCCTTCTTTTCCACTAGCCGCCTTCTCAACAAATATCTCAAATACTCTCTTGATGAATATCAAGATTCCCTTATAAAGTTTGGACATCTATAAAGAGAATATTAATAATAACTATTCTTATTACTAACCGTACGGATACAGCATGCACAGCATAGCTTCCCCAGCAAGCTCTTCAGAAAGCGTCAAGCAATCTGTCTCCGGGCTACTGAACAGGTGGTGGAACCGACTGGCGTATCAACATCGCGCAGCAGAGAGCAGCCTCCACCTTCTATTTGTCAGCGGCTTCCCTCTTTGGTCTGTATTCTCCATCAGCTGGGATTTAGAACGTACGCTGCTACTGGCTCACTCTTTGATGGGACTGGTGCTATTTCCTCTGTATGTACTACCTTTCTGGATCAGTCACCGCCGGCTGATACAAAAAAGCCGCAAAGCCCTGCTGCGTAAAACAGGTCGTGCTCTCGACCTGTTACTACTACTGTGCGGTCTAAGTGGCGCCTATCTGATTCTAAATGGAAATCGCGGAGATCTACTTGGCTGGATTATCCACTACCTGCATCTGGTTACCTCCATCCCCCTGACTCTGTTGCTGATTCGTCACGCACTCCGTTGGTCTGTACTTTCCTGGCTATTTAAGCCCTTTACCGGTATCCGTCACTAAAGAAGCCCTGTTGATGCCTATATTTCCACCACTCTCTCAACTACTCACCTTGGTAGCGGCCCTGCTGTTAGTTTTCGGTCAAACTTCAGCGCAAGCCAATCAGAGTAGCAGCTCCCTTATTCTGGTAGACAAAAACCAGCTGTTTAGTGCCAACTTCGACGGCGGAAGCATCACCCGAACCGACCTGAAATCCATCGACCAACCGATAGAAAAAGCCTTAGGCCGAGACATCCGCCGCCTGGCCATTACTGATGACGGCAAGCTCATCGCAGCCAGTGCCTATCTGGATGGTCGAATCTATATCCTGGATGCCCAAAGCCTGGAGGTGGTCAACTCCTTTAAAACCGGACGCCGCCCCTTTGCTATATTGTTTGACGCGGCCAATCAGCTGTTCTGGGCGACGCTTTTTGAAGATCATCAAATCATCGCTTTTGACCGTCAGGGTAATGTTCTGCAACAAGTGGATACCGTAGACACCCCGCGAGGGCTGGCGTTAACGGACGATGGCCGCCTGTTGGTCACCCACGCGATGACCGGCCAAGTTTCTATCTATAGCACCCAGCAAGGCAACCTCTCCCTACTAAAGCGAATCGACCTTGCCGAGGAGCAGAACCCCGATCAATTTGTCTCCCAAGGCTTACCCCGTTTGCTGGACGACATCGCCATCAGCCCTGATGGTAACGAAGCCTGGCTGCCCCACCTACTTTGGAATTTCGATCACCCTTTTCAGTTTCAATCAACGGTATTTCCTGCCGTCTCCATTATCGATCTGACTCCCGGACAGGAGCAGGAAAAGGTTAAACGTCGCAAGCAGCTGTTTAAGCAGATCAACATCATCGGTAAAGGCAATCGCACCCGGATCGTTTCCAACCCCTCCGATGCGGAATTTTCTGAAGATGGTAAGAAGGTCTATATCACCCTCGCAGGTAGCGAAGATTTGATGGTGTTTGATCTCAGCCGTCGAGCCAAAGCCGGAAAAAAACGCAGCAAACGACGCAAAGGAAAGCTCAATCAAGGGGGCGCCAAAGTAACCCAGATTCTCCGTCATATTCCTGGCGACAATCCCCGGGGACTGGTGATAAACGACTCCGAGATCTACGTCCAAAATGCCAACAGCCACAATATCATCAAACTCGACAGCGGCGGCTCAAGCCCCTTTGCGCGGGTAAATGTCAAACACGCCGATTGGATCACCACGGTACAACAGGATCCGCTAAGCCCTGATCTGCGGGCTGGTACCCGTCTCTTTCACAGCGCCAATACCGACGATTTCAGTGATATGCCTACCACCGGTGATTTCTGGATGAGCTGTAATAGCTGTCACCTAGACGGCTTCAACTTCACCAACCGTTACCTGATGGAAGCCAATGGCCGAGATAAGCATGAGGACGCCCACAGTGGCCATAAAAACCTTAGCGGCATGATCGCCGGCCAACGTGCCAAAGACTTCCTTCGCATTATCCAGGATACCCAGGGCGGTTTAGGCCACGATGATCGTGACGGCGCCCTCAACATCGACGCCGATAACCCGCCGGCTCCAGCGCTGGCAATGATGGACCAACTCAATCAGTTTGTTCGCAAACCAGAAAACCTGCCCTACCTCAGCACCTGGTTACGGATCAATAAAGCAGACAACAGTACACCTTACGTTCACCCCGAAGAGTGGATCAATTCTGCCAGTTGCCGCGACTGTCACAGCGATCTATTTGATCAGTGGGCTGATTCCAATCACCGCTTAATGGGGGAATCCAACCCCTACTTCAAGGTATTGGTAGAACTGGCCGGCGAAATTGAAGGGGAGGAATTTAAAGGCTGGTGTCTGGGCTGTCATATGCCTCACAACGTCACCACTGGCAACCTCAATCTGGGCAAAAAGAGTCATATGTTTGAGAAAGGTGCTACCTCTATCATCAACGCCTTCGAACAGAATAAGATCGACCTCGACGAAGGCACCGGCTGCCTATTCTGCCATCGCATCGTTGATGTCGAGGACGCCGGCGGCAACGCTGCTTTTAGAGTCGATCTGGAGAACCGGGAACAGTACTGGCTTGAGGATTCCGATTCCGATGCTGGCCGCTGGCTTGCCGAAAAACAGATCAATTCCCGACCTGAGGTTCATGCCCGCTCCTATATTCTGCCGGTGTATAAAGATCCCAAATACTGTCAGGCCTGTCACGACGAATTTTCACCCGGCCTCGGTGCCGATATCGTCGACACCTACGGCGAATGGGAACAGTCCTCCTTTAATAACCCAGAAGATCCCAGCAAACATCGCACCTGCATCGACTGTCATATGCATGGTGATATTGATCGAATCGGAGAGCCCGTACCGGGCTTAGCCACCGATGGCGGCAAGGTCCAGGAGAACTTGATTACTCACCAGTTTACCGGTGCCAACCACCATCTGGTGGGGCTCCGTAATGCCGAACAGGAACGGATGAGTCTGCAGCTACTGCGCTCCTCCGCCGAACTTGAACAGCGACTTGAAAATAGTCAGCTAGTGGTACGGGTCAACAACACCGGTGCCGGACATGCGCTACCCACAGGAGTTGCCGATTTCCGCCAGTTCTGGATCCAGCTGGAGATCACAGACGGCAACGGACAATCTATCATGCGCCAGGGTTTTGCCGATTCAAAAGGCAATCTGCCAGTGGACACCCGACTGTTTATGAAAGTCTTCGGCGATGCAGAGGGTAAGCCCCTGGGACTGAAATTCTGGCGTTACGAAAAGCTGCTCAGCGATACCCGTATCCCCGCCGATGGTTATCGCGATGAGGCTTTCGATCTACCACAAGATCTAACCTGGCCCATCAAAGTCACTAGCCGGCTGATGTACCGCATCTATCCCCAATGGGTCACCGATGCGGTGCGTAAATCCGTACCCGAGCTTCCTGAACCGCCGATCGTTGAACTTGAAACTATCGAATCCACGTACCAATCGCCGACTGAGAGAATCGCAATCCGTGACTAAATTAAGCACCGTTGCCGTACTCGGTGCGGGTCCTGCCGGTTTAATGGCAGCCTGGGAACTCAATAAAGCAGGCTACAAAGTAGTACTGATCGAGGCCGAAAATCAGGTGGGAGGGATGTCGGCCACGCTCAAGTTCAAGGGCAATCACGGCGATTACCGTTTCGACTACGGCGGCCATCGTTTTATCACTCGCAATCCCGAGCTATTGCAGTTTGTGGAAGACCTGATGGGTGATGAGCTTCTTCATTCACTGCGAAAAAGCGTTATCCGTTTTCAGGGGCGTACTTATCAGTATCCCCTGGCGTTGGGCGATCTACTAAAAAATGCTCCAACCGGACTGCTGCTGGGTGCTGCCAGCGACCTGCTATTTAAACTCCCTTTTAACCAACCCGTTCAAGATCGAGACAACGCCAGCTTCGCCGAATGGATAGAAAGCCGATTTGGGCCAACCCTTTACCGTAATTTTTTCGAAGGTTATACCGCCAAACTCTGGGGAATCGATCCCACACAACTGTCCGCAGACTGGGCCTCACAGCGAATCAGCCTACTGGATCTAAAGGATGTCGCCCAACGTTTACTGCCTCAACGTAGCGATACTCCCAGAACCTACGCCCGTAAATATCGTTATCCCAAACTGGGCTTTGGCCGTATCTTTGAAAAGCTGGCCGACCATCTGGTGGAAAACGGTGTTGAACTACTTCTCAACCACCCCGTTCAGGGACTACGCACTGAAGGCAAGCAACTTAAAGCCATTCACTGTGGCCCCAAAGGCGCAATTAAAGAGATCGCAGTGGACCAGGTTATTGCCACCCTGCCCCTGCCGATGATGGCGGATTTTATCCAGATCCCTCATCAACTGCGTTACCGTTCTCTGCGCTTTTTTAACATGCCGATGTTGACTGAAAATATCTCAGACAACACCTGGCAGTATCTGTCTGATCCGAACATCATGGCGACACGGCTGCAGGAACCCCGCCGTCGCAGCCCTTACATGGCTCCAACAGGTCAAACCTCTTTGATGATGGAGATCCCCTGTTTTAAGGGCGACAATCTATGGTCCATGGACAACGCTCAGTTACAGCCCCAGGTCATGGCAGATTTGCGCTCCCTAGGGGTCAACACTGATGCTTCCAGCGGTGAGTATTTCAGCAGTTTCAGCGAACATGCCTATCCATTAATGCAGCTCGGTTACCAACAGGAACGGCACCGTGTCATCGAACAGTTGAACGATTACCAAAATCTGATTATGACCGGACGCCAAGGTACCTTCCGCTATATCTTCACCGATACTGCCATGGAAATGGGACAACTCGCCGCCCGCAGTCTGATCGATAAACAGGATCGACGGGGAGAGATTTTTGATTTCAGAAACGAACCGACGGTTATCGAAACCCAGAGCGTCGCCTAACTAATAGACTCGAAAGCATTGGCTATAACCAATACCGGCACTAGAACTTACAACAAAACACGAGGGAGCTTTAAACCATGAGACAGCTGTTGATCGCCTTTACCGCACTGATGCTGATCAGTTCCCAGAGTCTTGCCTATTCATACGCAGCTGCCGGCAAAGAGCCTTTGTTAGAAGGATGGACAGCTATCAGCCAATCGCTTAGTGAAAAACAACTGTCATCGGCGACACAACAGCTGGACGCGATTGAAGACGAGCTGGTTAATCTGGAATCTGAAGCAGATGTCGCCTTGGTGTGGCGTCTGAAAACCGCTACTAAAGACCTCGACGTTAAAGCCGCCGGCGTGGTTTTCAGTGACATCTTCCGGGCTGTGATCGACCTCCGCCTCCAACAAGCCCAGGAGAATATTAACGAATACCAGCTGGCCAAAGTCCATGTCGCCAAAAGCAAACGTTATCTGGACTTGCTGCTCAATGACATCGACCTGCTAGCCCGTGTTATCTCCGCTGAACAAAAGCAAAAGGCCAACACCTTCATGGCAGACTGTTTCAGCGCACTGGGCAAGCCCGGACTATTTGGCGCAGGAAATACTCCCGCTAATCCCACCGCTTTCGAAAAGGCCCATGCTGGCTTAATCAATAGCCTCAGTGTAAAACCTTGATTCTGTTTTCGTAGCTATTGTGAAAGCTGTGACAATTGTGACAGCCTTTTTTGACCGGATGGGAAATTTCCCAAAGCGCTGGTTGATCCATCTGCTGATGCTGTTCACATCGGTCTTCGCTGGTTATTGGTTGTGGTTACAACCGGACCAATTAGCCTCCGACGATGCACTATTCTTTGCCCGAGGCGTTACCGATTTTAGCGTACTAGAGTTCTCACCTCACTTCCCCGGTTACCCGGTTTATATCGGTTTCGCCAAACTACTCAATGTTGTTCTTAATGACCCTGTTGCCAGTATTATGTCCGTGGGTCGTATCTCCGTACTGCTGTTGCCCTGGCTAAGTTATGGTCTACTCCGGCAACTGGGCTGTTCACCGGCAAGCGCGCTAGCTGCCTTTTTGCTGATTCTATTGGACCCCTTGCTGTTAGGAATTGGTGTTCAGGGCTTATCCGATGGGCCGGCACTCTGTATACTCTCCGCTTCGGTCTGGTTACTGGCAGCCAAGCGCTGGCTATGCAGCGGCCTTGTGTTAGGACTCTGTATTGCCGTCCGCCCCTCTTACCTGCCGATTCTGTTACCGTTGCTTGCTTTTATCCCATGGCGCTACCCTCCCTCAATCAAACCACTTCTATACAGTTTCTTTTCGGTAGGCATTGTCTGTCTAGGATTTCTAATCAGCAAAGATGGCTTTGGCTACTTCGTAGAGGGCTGGCGTTTTGTTATCGGACATTTTCAAACTTGGGGTAATAGCGCTCTGGGAGAGACCCAACAGATAGGTTGGCCACAATCCCTCGCCAACTACTACAGCGGACGATTTATCAGCGGAGCAGCTTTCAGCGGCCTTTATCTTCTGCTGCCACTACTACCTGTTTTTTTGATGGTTTTATCGACTTCTACCATCAGAAAAAAACCAGAATCCACTATCCTGCTGTTACTGTTCACAAGCGCTTTAATTTGGACACTGTTGGCACAAAACCCAGACAACCTCCGACATCTGGCTCCAGTTCTGTGGCCAAGCTATTGCTTAGCAGCAATTGCAATCCATCGGCTTTTCCAGTTAGACCAAGCTTGGTTGCTGACAGTCTTAAGAATCACCATGACTGGTTTGATAGTTCTACAACTAAGTTTCGCCACCACCAAGCTCACCTGGGTCGCCTCTCCGCCCATTCAACAAGCTAAATCATGGTTACAGAAGTCCACTGAAAACCAGTCAAAGCACACCGTCGTGGCAACCAACCGAGGCGTAGCTCTACTCAGGGAACAATTGCTGGGAGTATCGGTTATGGATAGTTTTTACAGCGGCACGGTTGAACGGGTGTTATCAGCGGGCGGAGTGCGTCTGAGCACCTCCAACATCGAGAACAAGCAATTAAAACTGGTCACTCAGTTTACCGCTCGCAACCCCGCTGAAAAAACGCTACTAGGGTATCAGGCAATCCCTCCAGCGGAGTTAGTCAAAAACCATTAATGGCGTTGGGGCTGTGTACCGTAAAGATCGTCGAGACTCAGTGAACGACCATTTTCACTGACCACCCGCACATGCTCTCGACGCAATTCACGAGGCTCTTTCACTCCACAGGAATGAGCAATCAATCCGACACCATAGTTAATGTATTTGTGGTAGTTGGCCACCCGCTGGGCTTTATCCACCGGATCCAGTCCCTGCTGCAATCGAGGGTTATGAGTGGTGATGCCCGTTGGGCAGGTATCCTTGTTACACTGCATCGCCTGAATACATCCCAGGGAAAACATAAAGCCGCGGGCTGATACGATAAAATCAGCACCCACAGCCAGTGCCCACGCCACTTTGGACGGGGTGATCAACTTACCTGAAGTGATCACTTTGATACGGTCCTTTAAACCTTTGGCTGTAAGCTTATCGACCAACAAAGGAAGGCTTTCATTCAAGGGTAGCCCTACGTAATCCATCAAGGGTTGGGGTGCCGCCCCCGTGCCGCCATCAGCACTGTCCAGGGTAATAAAGTCAGGCGCACTTTCTGGCCCCCTTTCTTCGATCAAATCCAGTAGATCGTCCAACCAGTGTTGGCTTCCCAGCACCACTTTAAAACCTACGGGCTTGCCGGTAACCCGGCGAATACGATCGATCATGTCCAACAGGTCCGCGGCGCTACGGATATCAGGATGACCATTAGGACTGATGGAGGCTTTACCCTCTTCGATACCACGAATTTTGGCAACTTCGGCAGTCACCTTAGCGGCTGGCAGCATCCCGCCCTTGCCTGGTTTAGCCCCCTGGGAGAGTTTCACCTCGAACATTCTCACCAGTTCGTTAGCGGCCATCTGGCGTAGCTTTTCATCGCTGAGGTTACCCTCAGAATCACGAACACCGTACTTTGCCGTACCGATCTGCATCACCAGATCACAGCCGCCTTCTAGGTGATAAGGGCTGGCTCCACCTTCACCGGTATTGAGCCAGCAACCAGCTTGCTTGGCTCCGGCGGCCAACGCCTGGACTGCCGGTTTAGACAGTGCACCGTAACTCATGCCGGAAATGTTAAAGATAGATTTTGCAACATAGGGGTGCTTGCAATCCGGTCCGATTGTCACCGGGGCAGCTGGCACGGCATCTTCCGCCAAGGTGGGAAAAGCGCAATTCATAAACAGAATATTGCCGTTGGTTGCCAGATTACGAGTGGAACCGAAAGCAATGGTGCGGTCCACATCTTTAGCTGCACGATAGACCCAACTCCGTTCGGCCCGATTGAAAGGCATCTCTTCACGATCCATGGCAAAGAAATACTGGCGAAAAAACTCACCCTGTTTTTCAAAAAGGTAGCGAAACCGACCAATAACCGGGTAATTCCGCCGAATCGCCTGTTTGCTCTGAGTAATATCCGAGATATAGAAATAGATCAGCAGTAAAATGCCTAGACCAAGAGTAAAGATGAAAAGCGCTGACATCAGCTCCAGTCCGACTCTTAACAGTGTGCCGAATTCCATACTCATTCTCCTGGTCGTCGCGGGCTATCCATTTTCAAGAATAGCGTTGAATAGAATTTGTCGACCGCTATTTTGCTTCCAGCGGTTGCTTTTCGAATGCTATTCCAGACCATCCATGACGTATAAAGTTACGAATATTTTGATGATCATTACCGTTGGGATGTTGAAGAACATCTTCCCGATAGTAGCTTCCGAATAGTGATAGGGTTTCAGCTTCGCTGAGCTGGTGGTGTTGAGCAAAAGCAAAAAGCTTGCAGGATCCTTCATTCTGGCCTGCTTCATTGACCAATTGCTGATCGCCCTGTCCATTGCTGAACTGGCTGGGGCAATAGTTAAAATTATCGGCAATCACCTCCATGACCTGACTGAATTCGATGGTTTCCCCGCCTTTGATTGCCTGTAACAGTTGATCCTGTGTCAAATTAATTACTCCTGGATAAATTGAATCGATGATCATACTAAGCTTGGCCAGGCTTCCCAACCATCAGTTACAAAATATACCTTTTGTTGCACTTTAGAATTGATACTTTTTACAGCGAATTTCATAGCAATTAGTCCAAAAGAACAGGCACTTTGTCCTCCTTTGTTAGTGACTTCTTATATTGTTGTGGTAAATTCTCTCTTTACTACACGTCCACTACGGGCGGACATAAAATAATAGAAATGTAGTTATTGCTCATGTGTGCTAGAAAAATCTTGGCCAGCTTGACCGTGGCCTGTTGTGTTATTGCCGTTGTAAGTGCAGCTCTTTTTTTCCAACATTCTTATTTGTTGGCTCAGGAAAACGCTAAAAAAGGTGCGGAGAAAACCTCCGAGCTTCTTGCCAGCGAATTTGAAACCTACCTGCAGGATCAGAGCCGTGCTGCTGAACTGCTGTCCGGTTTACCGCAAATAGTTAACCAGCTTCAAAGTGGTTCAGAAGTCAGCAATACCGCCGCTGTCGAGATCCTTAATCACAGCTGCACTTCGCTACAAGCATCAATTTGCTATGTGATGGACCTGCAGGGAACCGTCACTGTCAACAATACCAATTCCGCCGCTCCCTCGCTGATCGGTAACAATTACGGTTTCCGTCCCTACTTCAAAGACGCCTTGGTTCAGGGTTCCAGCGTTTACATGGCCATGGGAGTCACGACCCGTAAACGAGGCATCTATTTTTCCAATTTAGTCCGCTCCGCCGATGGCAAGCCACTGGGCGTCGCGGTTATAAAATTCCCTCCACAGAAGATCGAAAGTAAGTTTAACGCCAGCACCGGTGACTCCGCGTTGATCAACAGCGGAGGAGTTATTTTTGCCAGTACTCGTCCAGAATGGTTACTGAAATCCCTGTGGACACTCTCTTCTCAACAGAAACAGGAACTATCCGATAGTCGTCAGTTTGGGGATAACACGGTACCCAGCCTGAATTTTGTTGAAGAGCCCGACGGCAGAATTGGCACTCTTGACGGCACCAAATACCTGCATGGTTCAAAAACCATCAGCATGTTGCCCGGCTGGAAGGTTATCTACCTTCAAAACCTCGACATCATCCCATTCGCCCTTGCCACTGACCGCGGTGCGATCATCAGTTTTGTTCTGTTGTTTATGGTTACCACGGCAGCCGTTCTCTGGCTGTATCGCCTGGGCAGCGCCGATATCAATCGCCGTCTTAGCGCCGAGAATGATTTACAGCAGAGCGAAGAACGACTCAAGCAGCTGATAGAGATCTCCAATGAAGCGATCCTGATCCACCATCACGGCAATATTATCGACTCCAATGTAATGGCGGAAAAGATGTTTGGTTTCAGCCGTGAAGAGCTTAATACCCGAATGATTTGGGAAATGTTGGCGAGCCAAAGTGTTAACCGCGCCCGCAATCATTACCAGCAAAACTATGAGCTTCCCTACGAAGTAACTGCCCTCCATCATGACGGTCATACCTTCCCGATCGAGATCTGTGCTAAAACCAGTTACATCAAAGGCAAGCGCTTAAGGGTCACCTGTATTCGGGACATCACCGATCGCAAGGAGCAGGAACAGAAGGTCTTGCAACAGGCCCACTACGACTCACTTACCGGCCTACCCAACCGTAACCTGATGTTCGACCGTATGCGCCAAGCCATAAAAAAGGCCCATCGGCATCAACAAAAAGCGGTGGTGATGTTTGTAGATTTGGATGATTTCAAGAAGATCAACGACACCCTTGGACACAGTACCGGTGACCAGTTATTGATCAAAGCCGGCAAACGCCTGCAATCGTCCTCCCGTGAAGGCGACACCCTTTCCCGCTATGGCGGTGACGAGTTTATTTTAATTCTGGAAGATATCGATTGCCTGGAAGATGCCGAAGTAGTGGCCGAGAAGATGCTACGGTCACTGTCGGAAGAGTTTATTATCGGCGACCAGTCTCTGTATATCTCGGGCAGCATCGGCATCGCGGTCTACCCCGAAGACGGTGAAGACGTAGATCAACTTCTACAGAAAGCCGACACTGCCATGTACTGCTCCAAAGACGAAGGGCGCAATACTTACCATTTCTACACTCCTAAGATGAATGAACATGTGCGGGAACGCCTGGAGATGGAACACCACCTGCGCAACGCCCTGAGCAACAATGAATTCGATATCCACTATCAACCCATCTACTGTGCCAACAGCGGCAAGCTGTTAGGCGCGGAAGCGCTGATTCGTTGGAGCAATAAAGTGCTCGGCCAGGTTGGCCCCGACCGTTTTATCCCGTTGGCTGAGCAAACCGGATTGATTCTTCCTATCGGCGAATGGGTCATGTACGAGGCCTGCAAGCAGACCCGCAAATGGTTGGATCTGGGGGTGAACGATTTCTATATCTCGGTCAACTTTTCGCCCCGTCAGTTCCGCTGTCCCAATCTTATCGATACCATCAAGAAGACCCTCAATAAAACCTCATTGCCACCCAACGCCCTTTGTATCGAAATTACCGAAGGTTTGTTGGTTAAAAATGATCAGACCACCGATCAGGTGCTGGCCACTCTTAAGCAAATGGGCATCCAACTGTCCCTGGATGATTTTGGCACCGGTTATTCAGCTCTCAGTTATCTGAAACGTTTCCCTTTCGACAACCTGAAGATCGATCGCAGCTTTGTTCGGGACCTGGTTGAAGATGACAGTGATCGCAAGCTGATACAGGCGACCATAGCCATGTCTGAGGGACTCGGTCTAAAGGTTATCGCTGAAGGTGTGGAAACACCGGAGCAGCTTGCCTTCCTTAAGCAGACCGGCTGCTACGCCGCTCAAGGCTACCTGCTGGGCAAACCCATGGCCAAAGAGGCGCTTACGGAAACTATTTTGCAAACTTTGCCCTTTGCCACAAACAATCACCACCACAGCCCCGGTCAGCAACATCACTGAGGAATAATTGACAAGGTTCCAGCGCAGCCTAAAGTAAGCGGATAAAACCGCCGAGATATAGACAGGGTAGCATCGACTCAACCTAATTGAATCAATCTGTTAACATCAGTGTATGGGCTTTTTTAAGCAGCCGGGATCAGGGCATTGCATTCACCAATAACACGATTATCAATTCTTCTCTTCTGTCTGTCTGCCGCAAATGCGCAGGCAGACACCCCTAATGATTGCAAAATTTCAGCAACACTCAAGCAATACACCAAGGTCATCGAACACTGTTACCCTCCAGCTAAATCCGGTGATCTGCAGGCCGCTTTTTATCTTGGCGAAGCTTACGAATATATCCAAACACCTCAACGCAACGGAACCCGTGCCGCAAAGTGGTATATGAAAGCAGCCGAGCAAGGGCACCTGCTGGCACAGCGTAATTTGGCGGCGCTCTACGACAGTGGATTCGGCGTTCCCAAAAATTCCTGGTTATCTTTCCGATGGTATCAACGTGCAGCAGAACAGGGTCAGGCACACAGTCAATTGATGACCGGCATGATGTACCTGGACGGCACAGGAACCCTAAAAGATCGTAAAAAAGGTCTCTATTGGCTCCAGCAGGCGGCCCATTCCGGTGAACCCAACGCCCAGTATATGTATGGAAAAACCCGCTACGAAGAAAACAGTGCGGATGCTGTCGCCTGGTACAAAAAATCCGCTAAACAGGGCAACAGCTACGCCCTCTATCGCTTGGGCCTACTGCACTTTCGGGGAGAGAATTTAAGCCAAGATTATCAACTGGCTATGCAATACGCAGAACAGGCGCTGGCTAAAGGGCACCCCCGTGCAGAAGTTCTAAAACGGAAAATACTGGAAGTTCAGCCACAGCTTGGGAAATCGCAAGCTAAGTCTCATGAAGTGCTTGAGACGCCTGGAGTCGCCCCCGCCACCGAAGTTGTTAAAGCGGTCCCTTCGGCTCAACAAGACAGCGAACAGAAGGTATCTACACCAGCATCAGCTCAGATATCCCCCACCGCATCGAACACTGAAAAACAGTCCGAGAAAAACACAGAAATTAGTAGTAATAAGCCCGCTGGTAGTGAGCCAACCAAGGTAGCGGTAGCAACCAGGAATAGGAAAAGTACGGAAGCAGATAACCCCAAGCTGTCTGTTAAAACCGAGCTGTCGCAACCGCCACTCCCTGGCCATGCCGACTGGCTGTTAAGTCAGCCTCCAACAAACTTCACCATACAGCTTGCCCTGATGTCTCAACTAGACAGCATTAAACGTTTTTTCCGCTGGTATGGATTAGAAAACAGAGCCCACTATTACCGTTCTGAATTCAATGCCGGACCCATGTGGGTGTTGACCTACGGTAATTATCAAACGCTAAAAGATGCCCAGAATGCGATCAAACAATTACCACCGAAAGTTCAAAAGATGAAACCCTGGGTCAGACAATTAGAGTCCCTGCAAAAGAGCTATAAAGCGGTAAAGTCTCTTTAACCCGTTAAAAACAACGCGATCTCCACCACGCCCAAATAGGTAAACCTGAACTATAGTTACGCGAACGGTGTTAGTTTACGGGCATCGCCATGGAGCGACAGGCAAAGGACAATGCGGGATTTTCCCGTTTTTCGAAATGGTGTATTTCGGTCGCCATCGTTTATCTTCCATTTGTTTTATTTCTGTTACTGCTGTGGTTCCACACCGCTGGTGGCGAACTCTTTATCGATTACTTAAAGCAGGCTTCCAGCAGCTATCTGGCCCAAGTATTAACCACCGCAGAAACACAAGCATTACTGCTATTAAAACTGGAAAGTCAGTTTATCCATTACAGTGGTTACCTGTTGGTTCACTGTTTACTAGCCATTGGTGTTGGTTGCTATTTCCTACTGCAGTTTCACCACTTTCTAAATACATGGCAGTACCGACGCCCTCAGTGCATCGCCTTCACCGCTATCTTTACTTTCCTGGTCCTGGCTTCGCTCGTACTGGTAGTCGCCACCAACACACCCTTTTCTAACCTCACCATTACCCCCTTCCAGCTTCTGGCCGAACTGATTCACCTTGAACCCGGCTTCGAAAAAATTTCAGAGGACTCACGCAGCTATTTCTTGTATGCCCAACTGTTACCCATCATCGCGGCGGTACCGGCGATCGTTCTAGCTTCCGCCAGTTTTCATCTGCGGGTGTTCGGCGCTCCACAACAAAACAGATCCCCGGCTAAACGATTAGCTGAAGAGCTAAAGGCGCTTAAGCATGGCTTGGGAATTCTCAGTTTAGTGTTGGTTTCGGCGGTGGTAACCGCAGGATTTTATTTTCAGATGCTGACAGCTATATTGCCAAATCCCGAGGGTAATCAGGCCTTTGTCAGTGTATTCCAACAACTATCCTCTTCGCTATCCTCAGCGGCGGGACTGCTTTTTAGTGCTACGCTAATTGCTGCTTTTACTCCAGGCTGCGCCAGCCTGTTACTTCAATATCAGCGACTCTACCGTGCTGACGAGAATCCCGATGAACTTCATAAAACCATGGACAAATCGGGTGGTGCTTTCCACCTCTTGCAACTGGTAAAGATCATGCTTGCCATCATGGCACCGGCAATAACTTCTCCGGTGCTGGACGCCTTAAAAGGCTTGCCCGTCTAAGTAGGCCTGATCGAAAAACTCATTGTTCTTACCCAACAGATTGCTCAGTTCTACTGCAGTCAATCACCGTCTGATAAATCACTATAATCGCAAGGCATAGCCCCTATAGGTCACCGTCATTATTCAGCTTCCAGTGCATTGGATAGTCTGTAACAAAGACTCACAGACGCACTCAATGAACGAAAGAGGATATGACAATGACCGCCATCGACTTAATGCTGATCGCTTCTCTACTGGTTGCCATCTACGCCCATAGCCTGCCCAGGGTTTTGAACCAGACTGTCCGTTAATAACCGCAAGCCGCTATGCTAGCTATACTCTGTAGTTGCTGTTATATCGAATAGTTACTTCAAGGAGTTGAGCAATGACTGAACCTGTGGAAATCTATCGCACCCCCGGCTTTCCCGTCGACTACCAGTTTTGGCAGCGGTGGTCACCAAGAGCCTTTACCGGTGAAGCGATACGGGAGGATCAGTTGATGTCACTATTCGAAGCGGCGAGATGGGCGCCCTCCTGCTTCAATGAACAACCCTGGCGTTTTCTTTACGCCCAGAGAGATTCTTCAGACTGGCAACTGTTTTTAGATCTTTTGATGGAAGGGAACCAAGCCTGGGCGGAGAATTCTTCGGCTCTTATTGTAGTGCTATCCAAGAAGAGCTTTAGCCACAACGGCAAACCTAACGGCACCCACTCTTTCGACTGCGGCGCTGCCTGGCAAAACATCGCCCTTCAGGCAGCCTTGATGGGATTGGCTACCCATGGCATGGCCGGAATCCATTATCAACGAATCGCCGACGAACTAAATGTACCAGATGACTTCAACGTGGAGATGATGATTGCAGTGGGTGTACCAGCCTCTGCTGACACCCTGGAAGAAAGTCTGCGAGAAAGAGAAAAACCATCGGACAGGAAAGCCGTTACCGAAACCTGTTTTGCTGGCCGTTTTCCTGAAGACTGATCAGCCGCCGCGAAAAAGACCAAACAACCCACGCTTACGAGTATCTATCTCTTCGTCAGGCTCTGGTTTAGTTTTTGGTTTTGACGATACTTGAGATGGAGTATCTGACGCAGAATCTGATTGAGAAGCAGCTTGCTGCTGTTCATCAGTAGCCGAGTCAACTTCAGGCTCAGCCTCCACTTCCGTTTCTCTTTTGATAAACAGCTGCTCCATCGCCCGCACCGCTGTGCGCTCTGCGGTAGCTTGATCAGGGAACTCATCCATTGGAGAAAACAACGAACAGGTAGCGTAAGCCCCCATTTTAGGATCCCAGCCGTGGGTAAAGTGAAAATCTCCTGCTGGAAATGGTTCAAAATGTTGCTCACCGGTCTGGTGATCCCGCCAGCCTTCCAACTCAACCGGTAACAGCATCAAGTTCATAAACCAGGGGGTAATCACAACACCCAACAACTGACCATTAAAATCCCGAAAGCCCATCGCCTGCACAAACAGTGCTGAATTGATAATGGGCAGATCCTTCATCTTCTCATCAAAGATCTGCTGATAGTGCTGCTGAACCAGTGGAATACGACGCATAAAATGCCCTACCGCTCGTTAGTTATTGTTCTGACTACAATTCTATTGCAACAGGTTAGCTGGAATATACAACTATAGGCTTAACCCTATTGTATGAACCCACTCTGATAAACAATTCTCTAGTCAATCTCATCAGATAAAGTGTTGTCTACCTTCCGATCGGAGCGAAAATCAGAAGATGGTGGTTAGGAATCCACTAACTTTCGAAAAGAATATATTTCCGATAGAGACAGAAATGACTCCTTAGCGCTAAACCGACGTTACTAAGATCGGACTACGGGCACAACTGCTGCTCCTAAGCGATCATGATCCGAAACGCCCTTGGGCTCCATGCTCAAGCCCTCAAGAGCTAAACTGTAGGTAGTCAGTTTTTCCGCACCGGAAAAACCCGCAACGGATGACGGCTCATTGTGAGCCCGGGGCCTTCTATGAGTGATAGTCGCACCAGAACCGAAACCGACAGCATGGGGCAGGTGCAAGTACCGACCCACGCTCTCTATGGCGCTCAGACGCAACGGGCGGTGAATAATTTCCCGCTTAGTGGCATCTGTATGGCGCGGGATTTTATTCGGGCGTTGGGTCTGGTCAAATCAGCCTGCGCCTTCGCCAGCGCTGAGCTGGGTATGCTGGAGCCGAAGATGGCGGCGGCGATCGGCGAGGCAGCGGACAAGATCAGCCGGGGTACCTACTATAAACACTTCCCCGTCGATGTATTCCAGACCGGCTCGGGCACCAGTAGCAATATGAACGCCAACGAAGTAATTGCCAAACTAGCCGCGGAACTGGTCGATCATTCAGTGCACCCCAACGATCATGTCAATATGAGCCAGAGCTCAAATGATGTAATCCCGACCTGCATTCATCTGAGCGCCGCGCTGATGTTGCACGACCGGCTGCTGCCGGCGCTGGATCATTTGGCTCGGTTGATAGAAATCCGGGCAGTAGAGCTGGCAGGGGTGGTAAAAACCGGACGCACCCACCTGATGGATGCGATGCCGGTCACCTTCGGTCAGGAACTGAGCGGTTGGTTAACCCAGATTAGGCAAAGCCAGCAACGCCTGGAGTCGGTGCAGCCACGGCTGCATCGGCTGGCTATTGGTGGCACGGCAGTGGGGACCGGAGTCAACACGCCGATCGGCTTCGCCGAGCTGGTATGTGCTGAGCTTTCGCGAAAAACCGGATTGGCGTTTCATCCGGCAGACAATCACTTCGAGGCACTTAGCTGTCAAGATACAGCGGTAGAACTGAGCGGCCAGTTAAAGACGCTTGCGGTGGCTTTGATCAAGATCTGTAATGACCTGCGTTGGGCCAACAGCGGACCGTTGGCGGGGTTGGCCGATCTGAGTCTGCCGGCGTTGCAGCCGGGTAGCAGTATTATGCCGGGCAAGATCAATCCGGTGGTTCCCGAAGCCGTAGCGATGGCCTGTACCCAGGTAATCGGTAACGACAGCTGCGTCACTCTGGCAGGACAGTCAGGCAATTTCCAGCTCAATGTGATGCTGCCCTTGGTAGCGCACAACCTGATTCAAAGCCTCGAGTTACTGACCAACAGTGCACTCCTGCTGGCAAACAAGGCGATCAATGGCTTTGTCGTTAACACCGAGCGAATCGACCAGACCCTGGCGCGTAACCCGATGTTGGTGACCGCCCTAAATCGAGCCATCGGTTACGAGCAAGGAGCCGCCATCGCCAGACAAGCCTACGCCGACAAAAGACCACTATTGGAAGTGGCTCAGGAGGTCACCGGCATGGATGAAGCAGAGCTTAGACGTCTACTCGATCCGCGAAAGTTGACCGGCGTAAAACCTAACTCATAGCGGCTATTGTTTAGAAACGCTATCGGTCTAAGCGCAGGATAAAGTTCACAAACAGGAACGGTTACATCAGCAGCTATGCGTTCGGGAAGCCCAACTCAAAAACAAACCTCAACCGGGATTACATGAGCAATGTCTGATGGCATCTTTGACCGTTGGAATTAAAGGAGGGGCGACGCTGAAGGTGCGTATCCCGCATTCGAGGAGCTTGGCAATATGTTCGGGACGCCCTGCTAACTCACCGCACAATGACAGTGGCATCTGGGGCAAGTCACGGTGAACGAGACGAAGTAGCCTAAAGATAACAGCCGACGCATCGTTGAAGTAGAGATCTACTGCGGCGTTTTCACGGTCGGCTGCAAAGGTGTACTGCGTTAGGTCGTTAGTGCCGAAACTCAGGAAATCAACGTGCTCGGCAATCTCTCGCGCAGACAGGGCTGCTGCTGGGGTTTCGATCATTGCGCCGATGCTGGGAATGACAGTTAGTTGCTGCTCAGCACAGAGTTCCAGCAGAAGTTCTTTTACAACGCCGACATCTGTCGGCAGGGTCACCATCGGTACCAGAATATGTACATCAAATTCACCGGCCAGTTCTAGCACCGCTTGCAGTTGGGTTCTGAGGAGTTCCGGATAATGACGCAATAGTCGGATTCCTCGTCGCCCTAAGGCGGGATTGGACTCAGCAAAGAACGCCAAAAATGGTAAGGGTTTGTCGGCACCAACATCCAGCAGTCGGACACACACCGGGTGACCCTTGGCCGCCGCAAGTACCAGTTTCATTTCAGCAACAAGTTCAGCGGTATCGGGAGGTGAAGTTCGACCTAGATAAACTTGCTCCATGCGGTACAAGCCCACTCCTTCAGCGCCGTTGAGCATTGCCAGTCGCGTATCGTTGGCACATCCTACATTGGCAACCACTGGGATAGTAACAGCATCTATCGTAGTCGCCGGTCTGCGTGCGTTTTCTTGGGCTAAGCGAGAAGTCAGTGCTTTTTCTTCAATTCTGTGGCGGAACGCGACCTGTTGCTTTTTATTAGGGTGCACGACTGCGGTTCCGGCTTCTGCGTCTACCAGCGCTAATGCACCCTCAGGCACCGTGGTCATCAGATCGGTAATTTTAGAAATACAAGGCAGGCCCATCTGGCGAACAAACAGGGCCGCATGGGAGATATTGCTGCCATATTCAAGCAGAACTGCTGAAATAGGTCGATTTGCTAGAAAAACGGTATCGGAGGGTAGCAGCCTCGAGGTGGCCAGAATGCACCCATCAGGAATCTCTTCGAGTGGATGAGTCGTAATACCGACAAGAGCATTACTCAGGCGTACCGATATATCTTGCATATCGTCGCCTTTCTCCCTGGCTATTTGTGACTCCAATGACAGGAATCTTCGTTCCCAGCGAAGAAATACGGTCTTTACGGCGCTGCTAGCACTGACCAGGTTGTCGATGATCTCTTTTCTTAATTCCTGCTGCAGAGAAGGGTCATTCAACATCAGTTGGTGTGAACCAAACACCTCAGACAGTCTCGTATCAATCTCCTTCTCGACCCTTGTCGCCAGCACGACAAGATCATTCGTAATACTGGCAGTAGCAATATCCAGACTAGCCAGCTCTTGCTCGACCTGTTTGTGCGCGATGTTCACTGGCGCGTCCATGAGACCAAGCAACTCCCGGTGGACATGGATAATACCCTGGGCTAGTCCCAACGAAATTGGGCTGCCTTGGAGGGCAAGAGTCTTACCGCGGTGGTGGCTCATGAGATGCCTTTCGACTGAATGGAGGGGGTACGTAAAGTATATCAGCAATCTGTTGGCTACTGCCGCTCATCAGCATCATCCAAACGTCCGGTTTGGGCTAGCAACCGTCTTTTGTCGAAGCTGTTTTAAAGGTCAGCTATCCGGCAGCCACATTCCCTACCCTTCTGCGCCGCCAAGCATTGCAACTTATCAGGGGAAGTAAGCTATGACTGTCTGAGGGAGCAAAGCGAGTGAGTTTCAAAGCGCCCCCTGTAAAGTGAAACGCACAGGGAAGCTGGCGATGCCAGCCTAGCAGCAGGGTCGGCTTTGGATTGTTAAGGTCTTTGCCGTCAAAGACCTTAACTCGCAGACGGGCGAAACAGAAAAATCTAAAATCTATTATCAGATTCCGGATCTAAAGAACCATAAACTGATCTTTATCGCCATCACACTCCGGACACCGCCAGTGATCCGGCAATTGGCTGAACGGCGTCCCCGCCGCTACCTGCCAAACCGGATCCCCCTCTGCCGGATCGTACTGATACCAACAGATCTTACACTCCAGTTTGGTATCGTCAGCTAATGATTCATCTCTACCCAGATAACTGCCCTCAAAGGATTGATTCATATCTTTCACCTCGGCTATAGCAATGCTTCCTGGATCTCTTTCAACCGCAAGGCACTGTCACTGATATCTTCCTGGGCAGCACAGGCCACTTCAGGAATGGAAACCACTTCCAGCGTATCCAGGATCAGTTGATCACCAGAGTTGAAGTATTGAACGCGCCAGATTGGTTTAATGGCCGTAGAGCTGATACGGCAGTTACCGTAACCCCGGGACAGGATGGTTGTTTCCCCCACTCCCAATTTGGCATCCAAAAACTGATGATCTTCAGGAGAAAAAGGCAGCAGCGACAGGTTGGTCACATGGGGCCCGTCTGTTTCCTGACGCTGGTGGCAGTGTTCAATTAGTTCACTGATTACCGCCGGTGAATTGTGGAGCTCCCGGCTGATTTCGCTGGCCTCCAGGGTTAACTCACCGCTTTTTTGGAACGTCTGCTCCACTACAATGGCTGGGATATCCGCTACTTCAAGGCCATCGAAGAGAACACGGTCATTGCTGTCCAGTTCCCGCATTCGCCATACGCCGGCCAAAACGGTTTCCTGAATTTCTACACGACGGCCGGCCACCTGACTGCTGCTGAACAGTATGCTGACTTCGCCCTCACCAAGAATCTGATCAATCAAACGCTGGTCGTCTTCAGCCAGTTCAGCAATAGAGATCGGCAATACTGGATGACCGATTTTGTAGTTATTCAAAATCTGTTGCAGCGCCGACAACAACGCTAACGCCTGGGGGCAATCTGCTGCCTGCTCCGATTCTGGTAGAACTGGAAAATCGTAATAATCCATCTGCGATGGCATCTTCATGTAGTCAAGCACCGCATCCTCTTCGGATGCCTGCTGACTGCCGGGGCCCATGGGAATATTGAGGGCAGGAATTTCAGTGTACATAGGTCTCTCCTCAATGGCCGCAGTGGCGGTCCTGATCGCTGGATTGAACAACCACAGGAATACCGATTCCGGGATTGCGCTGGGGTTGCAGCTGCAGAATTCGATTAATCTCCAGCAGGTAGTCGTCCCAATTTTGCACTCGACTGATCATTCCCAAAAAATGCCCCTGTTTAAGCAAAACCAGAGTAGGCCATTGTTGGAAATTGTATCGGCCCTGCAAGCCCTTTTCGGCGCTACGACAGATCACCGCAGGACTCAATTGAGGGAATGCTACTACCAACTCCGGCAGAATAACCGCCACGTCGTTGCTTTCTGGAAAGCGCTCTATGGCTTCGGTAAAGAACAACAATGAATAGGGTTGTGACTGAACATATTGATCAAAGCTAACTGCGTTTAACCTGGGATATCCCAATTCATCTACCAGGCGGTTGATCAATGGAGCGTTATTTTCGTTAGACATATTTCCTCCAGGGGAAGACCGATTGATTTCTCGGTTATTCCACCAATTCCTGTAGATGGGGAGGCAGCTGTGGCTCCTGATCGACAATATCTGCAAAGAGTTCATCGACATCTGCCGTATCCCCTCTGGCCACGGCTTCCAGCGCCAACAGTGCTTTCTTGACTTGGATGGCTCGAAGTTCAGAGATCACTTCCCGAGCGGCATTAAGAAATACCAAAATCCAAGTACCTGGCGGTTGTACCCCCACCAGGCTGATATCGACCCGGCGAGGCTCACCCAAGTGGTAACAGAGCGCCTGATCCCCTTCGACTTCTACGACCTGCATAGGTATGCCAATGCACATAGATCCTCCTATTCCACCGAATCCTGAGCGAATAAAACTCGAGGATCTCCCACCCGGCATGCCTGCTGCTCGGAGGGTCGATCAGTTTCATAACGGTCTAGTTCCAGTTCACCCGGTGCGAGGTCGGTTTCTGCTAGAGGCTCATTTCTATGTACAGCTTTAACACCAAGATTCTGCAAATAGCTCAGCGCCTGCTGAATCGCCGGTTGGATTTGATCTTTCACCGCAGGACGCAGACTGCCGCCAAAATCCTCCAGTTCCACCGGCTGAACCCCCATCAATAAAAGATGCTCGGGATAGCTACCGGTAAATTCAGCCATCGCCAGTACTTCCTGAAAACCGGTCTGGTGCAGGCTCATCTTCTTGGCCCCCATAAACTTGGGCACCTCGTCGCCTTCAACTCGTTTCATGGTGCCCGGTTCCAAGCCGTAATCCACCGCGTCGAACACCACCAGCACATCGACTTCCTGGACATGCTGCACCAGGTAAATTCCCTGAGTACCGCCATCCATCAGCTTAACGTTGTCCGAAAACTGGTAGTGGCGATGGAGATATTCCACCGCCCTTACGCCAAAGCCTTCATCGGCCCAGAGCACATTACCAATACCCAGAATCAGCACCTGCTTTTGATCTTCTTTCATTGCCTAGGCCTCAATCCGGACGATCATCTTTAAACATGCGCCAGCCACCGATCATGGTAGAGATCAGACTCTGACGGGACATGATGTCCTCGCGCACAGCTACGTAAACATGGGTCATCACGAACACCACCAGATACCACATACCCAGGTGGTGCCAGGTATGCACATCCTGGCTTTGTCCAAACAGCGGGATCACCCAGCCAAACAGCTGATCGGCCCAACTACCCACGCCCAGACCTTCGCTATAGAGCGCAAAGCCGGTGACGATCATGAACAGAATGCCTATTACGAAAAAGCTGAACATCGCCAACTGCCCCAGCGGGTTGTGGCCGATATACTTTTTCGGAGTTTTCTCCAAAAAGGCGTACCAACGAAGTTCATGAAGCACTTCCTTCCACCACTGCGCACGCCAAACAGGAACAACAAAAAGCTCTCGGGAGTGAGAATTACCCACAAATGCCCAGTAAACCCGGCCAATAAAGGCCACCGCCACCACGTATCCAGCGGCAAAGTGGGCAAAGCGGATATAACCCATCAGGTAGTTGTCGATCGCCTCCCCCGGTTGGCTGGGCAACGGCGTACCGATAAAGTAGCCGGTGATCATCAGGGTCAGAACCGATAACACCGTCACCCAATGCCACAGGCGTAACGGCGCTTCGTAGACATAGACCGCCGTTTGGCGACGTTTGATCAGATCTTTGTCCTGGCCGTCCGGATGCACCTCTCCGCTGTCATCAACAGAAACGTGCTCCTTATCTTTTAATGCCATGGTCATAACGGAACCCTCCGCAGGGCCGACTGGCGACCCTGTCTGCTGAATCGATTAACGAATTTTCACCTTGGTCAGTTCCTGTCCATCTTCCGACATCACATGGGTGGAACAGGCCAGGCAAGGGTCGAAGCTGTGCAGGGTACGAAGGATCTCTACCGGCTCATCGGGACGCTCCATCGGTGTATCCAGCAGGGATGCTTCGAATGCGCCGATATTGCCCTGACTGTCACGGGGTGAACCGTTCCAGGTGGTGGGTACAATCGCCTGATAGTTTTCGATCTTGCCGTCTTTGATCTTGATCCAGTGAGCCAATGCGCCACGAGGCGCTTCGTTGATGCCCACACCCTTGGCTTCCTTGGGCCAGGTAGACGGATCCCAGTTATCGACATTGGCAGTGGAGCTGTCACCGTTCTTGATGTTGTTGACCAGGGAGTGCCAATCATCACGCATGGTTTCGACGCAGAGTTCACATTCCAGTGCCCGCGCTAGAGTGCGACCCAGGGTAGAAGGCAGGAACTGCTTGAGTCCAAGATCCAGCCCCGCTGCCTGATTGAATGCCGACAAGGAACGATCAACCTGACCCTGAACCCGCTCATTTCCTGACACATAGGCGATGATGTAACGAGCCAATGGCCCCACTTCCATAGCGTGGCCTTTCCAACGGGGTGCCTTGATCCAGGAGTACTTGGCGCTCTCGTCGATCTCTTTGATATTGGTCTTGGTACCCTTAGCATTCGGGCCTAACTCAAATTTGGGCTCAGTTTCGCCATCCCAGGGATGCAGGCCCTTACCCTTCTGGCCACCCTCATAGGTGTACCAAGAGTGGTCGACAAACTCCTGAATCTCATTAGGATCTCTCACATCCACCGGATGGACTTCATCCCAATTGCCATTAACGATGGCACCGGCGGGTAACAGTTCGCTGGACTTATCGCCCTGAATGGTCGGATAAGTTCCGTAGGAAAGAACGTTCTGACTTGCCAGGCCACCACCGTGGAGCCAGTCTTTATAGATGGACGCTACTGCCAGCACATCGGGGATATAAACATTCTTGGTAAACTGCTCGGCTTCGTTGATTCGCTCCAGCACAAAGTTCAATGTGGTCATATTTACCGGCGCACCAGCAGCCCCCACATCATCCATATTGATAGCGCAGGAAACACCGCCCACCATGTAATTTGGATGGGGGTTCTTACCACCGAAGATGGTGTGGATCTTAACGATATCCTTTTGCAGATCCAGTGCTTCCAGATAGTGGGACACCGCCATCAGGTCTGCTTCCGGGGGCAGTTTATAGGCAGGGTTGTCCCAGTAGCCGTTGCTGAACAGCCCCAGCTGACCATTTTCAACAAAGCGCTTTAGTCGCGTCTGCACATCTTTAAAGTAACCAGGGCTGGATTTGGGGTGATGAGGCGATACTGCCTGCTGCAGTTCGGAAGTGGCCTTTGGATCAGCTTTCAGCGCGTTAACCGGATTAACCCAGTCCAGCGCATGCAGGTGGTAAAAATGAACGATATGATCGTGCACCTGCAGGGTCTTATCCATCAGGTGGCGGATCAGGAAGGCGTTGTAGGGAATATCGATCTTCAGCGCATCTTCCACCGCACGGACCGAGGTCAGGGCGTGGGTGCCGGTACAAACTCCACAGATACGTTCTACAAATGCCCAGGCGTCACGGGGATCACGGCCCTTGAGGATTACTTCCAATCCGCGCCACATGGTTCCGGTAGAGACAGCATTACGAATCACGTTATTACTATCCACGTTCACTTCACAGCGCATATGGCCTTCAATGCGGGTAACCGGGTCCACCACCACACGACGACCGCTGTTGTCTAAATCTTTAGCGTTCATGGGGGTATTAAGGGAGGTGTTCATTATTCCTGATCTCCTTTATTGCTGGTGCGCTTGATGGCACTAACGGCGGCGTGGGCGGCAATGGCTGCACCAACACCACCAGCGACAGTCATTCCCACCTGATCGGCGTTCTGTTCGATACCGAACTGAGGAATGTTGCTGAGGCGATCGTAGAATGAACCCTTATCCCAAAAACCATCTTCGGAACAGCCGATACAGCCATGACCGGCCTGAATCGGGAAAGAAGTGCCTTCGTTCCAACGAATAGTGGAACAGGCGTTGTAGGTGGTCGGGCCCTTACAACCCATCTTGTAGAGGCAGTAACCTTTACGGGCACCTTCGTCATCCCAGGACTCGGCAAACTGGCCGGCATCAAAATGGGGACGGCGGTAACACTTATCGTGGATGCGCTGACCGTAGAACATCTTCGGACGGCCCTGGCGGTCTAACTCAGGCAACTTACCGAAAGTAAGCATGTAGGTGATCACCCCAGTCATCACCTCAGCGATCGGTGGACAGCCGGGTACTTTGATGATCGGCTTGTCTTTGATCACCTTATGGATGGGTACTGCCTGGGTAGGATTAGGACGGGCCGCTTGAACACAGCCCCAGGACGCACAGGAACCCCAGGCGATAACCGCCTTGGCGTCTTTGGCAGCGTGTTTGAGCTGATCCAAGAAGGGTTTACCACCGACGATACAGAACATACCGTCTTCATTGAGCGGCGGATTACCCTCTACCGCAAGAATGTACTCACCCTTGTACTTCTGAATGGTCTCTTCCAATGCGGCCTCTGCCTGATGACCGGCAGCAGCCATCAGGGTGTCATCGTAGTCCAACGAAATCATCGACAACACCACATCCTTCACCAACGGATGGGCGGAACGGATAAAGGATTCTGAACAGCAGGTACATTCCAATCCATGAACCCAGATCACCGGTGTACGGGGTTTGGTTTCCATGGCATTGGCGATTTTAGGAGCAAAGGTGGGACCAAGTCCCAAGGCAGCCGCGGTAAGGCTGCAGTATTTAAGGAAACTACGCCGGGTTATCCCCTGGCGTCTCATCACCTCATAGAAAGTTTCGATGTTGTTAGTTGGGGTGTGCATTCGATTGTCTCCGCCTGACAGCCGGGCGCACGAACATCTACCTCAATCCGCTCACCCTGACATCAACCTGATTATTGTTAGAAATCAACAATCTGGAGTGGCAAGAAACAGGCCAAAACCTCAATATGATATATATCAATAACTTAGATATGTTACCTAGCATGGCGCTGCTAAGTGCTCTGCCAGTGTGACAATCTGATGGAAAATAGCTTTTCATCGACCAAAG
>JAPHRD010000126.1 GCA_026196225.1 Motiliproteus sp. | reverse complement strand
TCTGGCTCTGGCTCTGGCTCAACAGTAGTGTCTTGTGCCTTTTCAGCAACAGCCGTTTGGGATTCGACCTGCTGATCCGCTGATACTTCTTCGCCCTCTTGCTGCTTGCCCCCGGTCAACCAAAAAACAGCCGCCAAGGTAATGATCAGCGCAATAGCGCCTACCACGTAGGGTAAGTTTTCCGGTCCACCCACCACCGTAATCAATTCGTTCATCAAATTACCAATCCATTTATCAACAATCAGTTCGAATTGCCCTATTCGGTTTGGCTGAGGGATTCGTCAGCACCCTAACAAAACAGCCGACAAGCTTACCATTAGTCGCACTATTGCGGTATAAACTGCGTTGAACAGTTTGTGGGAAATTATCCATGTTCGACAAGCCATTGTTTAGCCAACGCCAATTGAAGATCATCATGGTGGTGACTGCGGTCGCCATTGTCTTGCTATCGGCCACTGGCCAGCGACCTTCACTGCCCGAGATTGAAAGCCGACAGCTCGGATCGGCACCGCTCTATTGGATGGACGATAACAGCGAAGAAAGCCTGGTGAGTTTCAGCTTTACACTCCCTGGCAATCGCAGTGGCAATGGCCTCAGTCTGAGGCTGGCACAGCAATTTCTCCTGCAGGACTTAGAAGCTGCCTTTCAGGACTCGACGACACAACCCCTGGGCGTGAACGTCAAAGCCCACCACAATCGACTACAGATTCAATTAAAGCTCGACAACGACGAGCCGCTCGACCCCATTGTGACCCAGCTCCTCGAAGCCCTGAACACCCCAGTAAGCAGCAAACGCTGGAGTGAAGCCAAACAAAAACAGCAGGCCCAAATCTATCTGGATCATCAATCTGAAAAACCGGGCTGGTATCAATTACGCAGCTGGATGCATCCACAGCAGGCAACAGACAACCCCGATTACAGCCAATGGCTAGAGTTTCAACGCAATCTATTCAGCCGTCATCAGTTACGTATCGCCTTGACCAGCTCCGAAAGCGAGGCATTGATGAAGCCGCTACAGATTTTTGTAGAACGATTACCTGAGGGTAAATCCTGGCCCGACTATCCAGAAGCCATGCTGTCACCCCAACATCAACAGCTGACAACCTTGGATGGCCACCAACTTCTGCTCGGTCGCCATAGTTTGGGGCGCTCTCAATCAGGGTTCGCAGCTCAAATGCTGGCCGTTAGAACGATCCAGCAATCGGCCCGCGAGCTTGGAATCTACAGCCAATGGCAACCCTCGGGGCAGCATTCGGAGTTAATTCTCTATGCCAGCAGTACTAGCCTGCTCACCCCGCAACGGTTACTGCAGGCGATAGACAAGTCCCTGAAAAACCTTGATGAGAAAGCACTCGAAGATGCACAGGAAAAGATGCTCGACCAGTTCTACCAACGCCTAGAGTCACCCCAAACCCGTCACGAACAACTGGAAGCGATCGCTTTTTACCAGTTGCCACTGAACTATCAGCAGCAGTTTGTTGATGAACTGGAGCAGTTGTCGCCATCGCAGTTAAGCACGCAAATTGGTGACCTGCTGGACGGACAGCAGTATCATTGGATCCAGTTTGTTCCCGCTTCATAGAAAATCCCTGTATGGCTAGAAAACAACAGCGCCGCCCGGTTACGAGCAATCGTGCCGGCAACACCCTACGGATTATCGCCGGCCAATGGCGAGGCCGAAAACTGCCGTTTCCCGATCAGCCAGGACTGCGTCCTACACCTGATCGTGTGCGAGAGACACTCTTTAACTGGTTGCAGATGCATGTCCCCGGCAGCCGTTGTCTCGACCTGTTTACCGGCAGCGGCGCGCTGGCCCTGGAAGCACTTTCCCGCGGAGCTGCAAAAGCCACTCTTATCGACAGCTCCAAGGCGGTTATCGAGCAACTAGGTAGCAATTTGCGCACCCTTTCGGCGGAAAATGTTGAGTTAGTCCATAACTCCGCGCTCAATTGGTTACAGCAACCGCAGACCCAGAATCACTATGATCTGGTATTTCTAGACCCGCCTTTTCGTCAACAGATGCTGGAACCTTGCTGCCAATTGCTGGAAAATAGCGGGCTGCTGAGTTCCAACGGGCTGATCTATATAGAGGCCGAACGCGAACTCACACCACTACCCACACCTGCAAGCTGGACACTGCTTAAACAGAAACAAAGCGGCCAGGTTATCAGCTATCTATTCCAACGCTCGGTAGAATCCCAATAGGGAAGCAACAGGCCTGCAGCTTCCCTATTGGGGTATAAATCAAAACCAGCTACGCGCAAGCCCCGATTTCTCTTGGGTTTTAACCCCCTACTTTTAAAGAGGGTTTAAGCTATTGGATTTGTACCTTAGTCCCAATTCCGGTACCATTCTGCGCGTTCGGCGAAAGCCGGCGTATACACTTCGTTAAAAGTGGAAACCCTCCATGAACATTGTTGTCTACCCTGGGACCTTCGATCCAATTACCCACGGCCACACAGACCTGATTGAACGGGCTGGTCGTTTGTTTGATCGCGTCATCGTTGCCATTGCTGCCAGTCCTAAAAAGCAACCGCTTTTTCCCCTGGAACAGCGTATCGCGATGGCCAAAGAGGTAACCAGCGGTATCGAACATGTAGAGATCTGTGGTTTCAGCGGTTTGTTAACGGAGTTTATGAAGCAACGAAACGCCAACGTACTGCTGCGTGGACTTCGAGCAGTTTCGGATTTCGAGTATGAATTCCAGCTGGCAAATATGAATAGAGCGTTGTCGCCAAATATCGAGAGCTTATTCCTGACACCGGGGGAAAAGTACAGCTTTGTATCCTCCACCCTGATTCGCGAAATCGCAGCGTTGGGTGGTGATGTTTCAAAGTTTGTTCATCCGGCGGTGCAAGCAGCTTTAAAAGAACAGCAAGTTTAGAGTCCCTGTTGGGGCCAAAGATAGGATTGTAAGAGGTAGCCGAAATGGCATTGATTATCACTGACGAATGCATTAATTGTGACGTTTGCGAACCGGAATGCCCTAATGAGGCGATTACTCCCGGAGACGAAATTTACGAGATTGACCCCAATCTCTGCACCGAGTGCGTAGGCCACTACGATACGCCTCAGTGTGTAGAGGTATGTCCTGTTGACTGTATCCCCAAGGATCCAGATCACGATGAGACCGAAGACCAGCTGATGGAGAAGTACAACCGCCTGCAAGGCTAAGCTGACCCCTTCCCGGACAGGATTTCGCTCCTGTCCGGACATCTCCCCCCATTATTAAATCACAGCGTCAGCTGCAACTTCGTCAACTCAAATTCTGCTTCCAAACGCTCCACCACCGCATTCCTTGGTTGTTCTCCCGACTGGCGCTGAGCTAAATAGTGGGCATAGTGCATGTGCAGGCAGCGAACCTTGTCCCACTGGGCAATTCCACCGATGCCGTAACGGTCGAAAAGTTTGCTAAACCCCAGCTCTTCTATGCGTTGTTTGTCTGCCGAGGTCATCATATGCCAACGCTGACCCACATACTGTTGATGGCTCTGTTGATAACGCTGTCGAAAATCTGAGTCCTCCGCCAATTCCTCTTCAAGACGCTTCACCCAACCATCGGTTTCTAAGCGAGCGATGGCTTTATAAAGATCCCGACTGCAAAGCCAATAGAGGGTGGGGAACGGTTGCTCATCCACCAACGAGCGCATTCGCAGTACCACCGGTAAACCGGTATCTGTGGCGTAAGCGATCTCGGCAATCCCCCGAGGCTTGCGCCCCAACTGCTGCTCGATGATCTGCTGTTGATGTTCGGTTAGCACCTTGACTCCAATATTCAATTTTTGACTATTGCTTACGAGCTTTTGACTTATCAAATATTAATTTTGATAAGTCATAAAAGGATTAGTGATTACACATTGGCATAGCTTTCACCCCGCCCCAGCCAACGGCGGATGATAGCCTCGGTACTCTCCGGTAACGATTGCATCTGCCCGGCTGCCTCTTTTACCTGTACCAGCAGATCGGCATCACGCTCAAGATCCGCCACCCGAAACTGCATCACCCCGGTTTGGCGAGTGCCCAGCACTTCACCCGGACCGCGAATCTGCAAATCCTTTTCTGCAATTTTGAAACCGTCATTGGTCTCGCGCATGACCCGCAAACGTTCGCGCCCTAACTGAGACAGCGGCGCATGGTACATCAACACACAGTGACTGGCGACGGTTCCGCGCCCTACCCGGCCCCGCAACTGGTGCAGCTGCGCCAGACCTAACCGCTCGGGGTTCTCGATAATCATCAGACTGGCATTGGGCACATCCACTCCCACCTCAATGACCGTGGTTGCCACCAGCAGATCCAGCTCATGGGCCTTAAACGCAGCCATGACTTCCGCTTTTTCAGCCGCTTTCATACGACCGTGAACTAAGCCCACCCGCAATTCCGGCAATAGCACGGTCAGGTCCTCTGCAGTGGCTTCAGCGGCCTGGCATTCTAGGGCTTCCGACTCTTCGATCAGAGTGCAGACCCAGTAGGCTTGCCGGCCTTCACTGCACGCGACTCGAACCCGTTCAACCACCTGATCGCGCCGCTGATCAGAGATCAGCACCGTATTCACCGGGGTTCGCCCAGCAGGCAGCTCATCGATAATGGAGCAATCCAAATCCGCATAAACGCTCATGGTCAGGGTACGAGGAATAGGGGTTGCGGTCATGATCAGCTGATGAGGCAGGCCACCATCAACGCCACCTTTTTCGCGCAACGCCAGTCGTTGATGGACGCCAAAACGATGCTGCTCATCCACGACCACCAATCCTAAACGGGAAAACTGAACATCATCTTGAAACAGCGCATGGGTACCGATAATGATCTGGGATTCACCACTGGCCATACGCTCTAGCGCTTCGGCCCGCTTTTTCCCTTTGAGCTTGCCCGCCAACCAATCCACCTTGATGCCTAAGGGCTCTAGCCAGCCTGAAAAATTTAGTAGATGCTGCTCCGCTAGAATCTCGGTGGGGGCCATCACCGCCGCCTGAAACCCATTGCCAATCGCCTGCAAAGTCGCCAGCGCAGCCACCACAGTTTTGCCTGATCCCACGTCCCCTTGGACCAAGCGAAGCATCGGCGCAGGTTTGGCCAGATCTTCCGAAACTTCAACAGCCACCCGTTGCTGTGCGCCAGTCAGGCTAAAAGGTAGCTGCTGCAGAAACTGCTCTTTCAATGGACAATGCTCCGCCATCACTGGAGCACCATGTTTTTGGTGCTGCTGTCGTAATCGCAACAAACTAAGGTGATGGGCCAACAACTCCTCAAAGGCCAGACGACGCTGTGCCGGATGGCGCTCCTCACTAAGCTGATGGAGATCTGCATCCACCGGTGGCTGATGCAGGTAAGTGATCGCCTGGCTCAACGACATCAGCTGATGTCGCTGCAGCAATGAAGAAGGCAGCCACTCGGTCACCCCACCCTGACGCTCTAATATCTCTAGGGCTTGGCTACATAAACTGCGAATCCGTGGCTGGGTAATCCCCTCTGTGCTGGGATAAATGGGAGTCAGGCTCTCCTCATCAGCGGGCGCTTGTTGATCGGTAACCTGGCGATATTCCGGATGGTAAAACTCTAGCCCGTTGCTGCCGACCCTGGCTTCTCCAAAACAGCGCAGTTCAATACCAGGCTGTAGGCTGTTTTTCTGGGCAGCGCTAAAATGGAAAAAACGTAAGGTCACCGCCCCCGATTGATCCTTGATCCGGCAGCGTAGACTTCGTCGCCGCCCCATCACCAGATCACAGCTCTGTACCCAACCCTGAATCACCACCTGGTCGCCGGGCCTGAGCTCACCCATGGGCTTAATTCGAGTACGATCTTGATAACGTAGGGGAAGATGAAACAGTAAGTCCTGTAGGTTTTCTAAGCCCAATTTTTCAAGTTTTTGAGCTAAGGCAGCACCCACACCTTTCAGTCGCGTAACCGGGATCTGGTCCAAACTGCGCAGTTGGACGCTGGTGTTCATTCCGCACTCCCACCCTCAACGGAGCAGAGCCGCATGCTATCAATCAGCACGTCAATCGCCTTGGGCCGGGGAAAACTGGCGCGCCAAGCCAAGGCCAGAGTACGCTTGGGCTGGGGCGAAGTGAACTGCTTAACGGCAACCAGCGGCGACGGTGCATTGGTCAATACCGCTGAACGGGGCACAACGCTGGCACCCAGTCCCGACGCCACCATATGACGGACAGTTTCAAGGGAATTCCCCTCTGTCACCAAGGCATCAGATTCTTGTCGATTAGCCACCCCCGGGCAGGCTTCCAACACCTGATCACGGAAACAGTGACCCTCCCCCAGCATCAGCATGCGGGTGGTTTTAAGCTCGCAGGGTTCGATCTGATCCCGCTCCGACCAAGGATGTTCAGGAGGCAATAGCAGCACAAAGGGCTCGTCATAGAGCGGCCTTACCAGGACATCTGCTTCTTCAAAGGGCATGGCGATAACAATTGCATCGAGCTCGCCGCGACGGAGCTTACCCCGTAATACCTCGGTGAAGTTTTCCTCTAAATACAACGGCATATCCGGTGCCAACTCGCGAATACGAGGGATCAGATGAGGGAAAAGATAGGGACCAATGGTGTAAATAGCACCCACTCGCAAGGGCGTTTTTAGTTGGTCTCGCCCTTCCTGGGCCAGCTCCTTAATGCGCTGAGATTCCTCCAGCACCCGCTGGGCCTGTTCAACGATTCGATCACCCACCGGCGTGGTCTGCAAGGCATTTTTGCTACGCTCAAATAGCGCAACCCCCAACTCATCCTCGAGCTTTTTGACCGCTATGCTGAGAGTGGGTTGGCTCACAAAGCAACGCTCAGCCGCGCGACCGAAATGACGCTCCTGGGCCAGGGCAATAATGTAGCGAAGCTCCGTCAATGTCATGGTCATTCCCCTCGCAGAAATCGTTGTGTGCTCGCCAGCCTGTAAACGTCTATATCCAACGGAACACTGATTCAGGGTATCATGCCCCCATCAAGCGATCAGGACGACTCTATGGCTAGAATCCTTTTTGCCGGTTGCGGATACATCGGTACGCAACTGGGCATACAACTGGCAGCAGCTGGACATCAGTGTTTTGGGCTAAGGCGCCAGTGTAATCAACTCCCCGAAGCAATCCAAGGTTTACAGGCGGATCTAACCGATGCCGACAGTTTGCAGCAACTGTCGAAAAACCTGGACTACGTGGTGGTCACTCTCACCCCCGGAAATTTCGATGCAGCTAGCTACCAAAGAGCCTACGTGGGCGGGCTTAAAAACCTGGTCGGAGCTCTGAAAAAACAGGAGCAATCCCTAAGCAGACTGTTCTTTATATCCAGTAGCGCGGTCTATCACCAGAATAATGGCGAGTGGGTCGATGAGAACAGTCCTACCGAGCCCAAAGGTTTTTCCGGCCAGGCGATGCTGGATGCGGAACAAGTGGCCCAGCAGAGTGGATTTAATGCCACCTGCGTACGCTTCAGCGGCATCTATGGTCGCGGACGGCTTCGGCTGCTAGATTGGGCCAAAGAGGGTGTCACCTGTGTTGAACAACCTCCCCACTACAGCAATCGAATCCACCAGCAGGATTGTGTCGGAGCACTTAGGCATCTGCTGGAGATGGATATGAACGGCCAGGCGATTGAATCTCTATACCTAGCCTCCGACCCTAACCCTGCCAGTTTTTACGACATTCTCAGCTGGCTTCGCGAGCAGTTACAGCAAGGCCAGGCCGATGAGGATAAAGGGATCGAGAAACGCTTGCGGGCGGGAAGTAAGCGCTGTTCCAGCAAGCGATTACAGGCAACTGGATATCAGTTTAAATATCCGGATTACCGGGCGGGATTCGAGGATCTGATCAAGGAGTACAAGGGGCAATAGCGAGCGCCCATGACCGGGCGCTCAGCGTTAGTGTCTCAGGTTAAGGAACATGCGAATAAGTCCCTCAGCATGAGACAATTCACGTTCTGATGTACTGAGGGCTACTCAATGGACCACCAACTCTCCTTCGCTGACTGCGA